>JBGTIA010000136.1:0-2422 GCA_041745835.1 Ilumatobacteraceae bacterium
GCTGTCGTCGGGGCCGGGATCACGTCGATCCGAGGCGCGATCGTCGGCGACGGAACCCGCTACGACGCCGAATTCGTCAACCCGACGTGGGCAGACGGGGTGGCCTACGTCGACGCAGGCCCCATCGGTGGACTCCTCGTCAACGACGGTCAAACGGTCGGACGGTCGGGGCGCCAGGTCGATCCGGGCGACACCGCCGCCCGTGAGTTCGCGCGGTTGCTCCGGGACCGTGGCGTGAGCATCTCGAACGGCTGGGAATCCGGGACGCTGGCGCCGGGCACGCCGGTGATCGCCACGATCGAGTCGGCGCCGCTGTCGGCGATCGTCGCCGACATGCTGAGGCGCAGCGACAACGACACCGCCGAGATGCTGCTCAAGGAACTCGGCGTCGCCGGCACCGGATTCGGCACGACCGCAGCCGGCCTGCAGGTGCTCGACGGCATCGTGCGATCATGGGCGGTTCCGATGGACGTGGTGGTGCTGGCGGACGGATCAGGGCTCAGTACTGCGAACCGGTTGACCTGCGACTCGCTCGTGGCCGTGCTGGACCACCTCGGCGACACGCCCGTGGTCGAAGGACTGCCGGTGGCAGGACGGAGTGGCACGCTGATCGACGAGTTCCTCGGCACTCCGGTCGAGGGGCGCCTGACCGCGAAGACTGGGACGCTGAGCAATCCGCCCGCAGACATCGACCCACCCGAGGCCAAGGCGCTCGCCGGGTACTACGACGCATCGAACGGTGACGTGCTCGAGTTCGCACTGGTGCTGAACGGCCCGGGATACGTCACGGCCGACGGCTACGTCTCGTTCTGGTCGGCGCTCGCCGAGCGGTTGGCCGCGCACCCGACCGGGCCAGATGCCGGAGCGCTGGGGCCTCGCTGAACGATGGCGGTCATGGCGATGTTCCCGCTCGGATCGGTGCTGTTGCCGGGCGGCATCCTGCCGCTGCACGTGTTCGAGCCCCGCTACCGGGACATGATCCGGGACTGTCTACGAGCCGACGGCGAACCCGAATTCGGTCAGGCGCTGATCTCCCACGGCTGGGAAACCGGCGGTGGCGACGACCGAGTGATGGTCGGAACCGTCGCACAGATGTTGCAGGTCGAGGCGATCGACGAGAACCGATATGCACTGATCGCCGTCGGGACCCGGCGCATCGCCATCAACGCGTGGCTGCCGGACGATCCGTATCCGCTCGCAGACGTCGACGACTGGCCCGACGTCGATCCGGATGCGGTCGGATTGGCCGCCAACGTCGCGGCGTCGCACGCCCGAGTGCTCGCAGCGCGGGCGCTCGCTGCAGAGGTCGCGCAGCGTCTCGAGGACGCGCCGCCGGACGAAGTCGGTTCCGGCGACTCCGACGACCAGATCTCCGATGACCCGTTGCTGGCGACCTATCACCTCGCCACGCTCGCCCCGATCGGGCCGGCTGACAGGTTCCGCCTCCTGGCAGCGCCGGGACCCGCATCGCGGCTCGATCTGCTCGACGAGATCCTCGACGACGTCGAGGCAATGCTGAAGTTCCGCCTTTCGTGATAGAACGGATGACCGTGTCAGACACCAGCGACCTCGAACAGCGTCTCGCCCGCCAGGCCGAGAAGGCGAAGCAGGCCGACGACGCGTCTGTCGGCGAGATCATCGACTACGTCAAGGCGTACGCGAAGCAGGAGACCCTCGGGCCGCTCAAGGGCGCGGGAAGCTGGCTCGGGTACGGGTTCGCTGCAGCGACGGCACTGGGGCTGGGCCTCGTGCTCATGCTGGTGGGCCTCCTTCGTCTGCTGCAGACCGAGTGGGAGCGATCGGCCTCGGGCAATCTGTCGTGGCTGCCCTACCTCATCGTCCTGGTGGTCGCCGGAGTCTTGCTGGCTCTCACGCTGATGCGGATCAAGAAGGCGACCCTCCACAAGGAACCGAAGTAAGGAGCTGTGATGGCCAAGAAGACCGAGTCGACCGCCAAGATCACTCCGCAGGACATCGAGAACAAGCTCAAGGCGTTCCAAGGCGACGTGCAGAGCAAGGTCGACGACAAGAAGTCGACGATCGCAACCACCGCTGCGGCGGGTGGGATGGTGCTGCTGCTGATCTTCTTCCTGCTCGGCAAGCGGTCGGGCAAGAAGCGCAGCGCCGTCGTCGAGATCCGACGGATCTGATGGCGCAGCTTCCGGTTCTCCTGCGCCCGAAGTACCTCATTCGACGCAGGGCGCTGCGCCACGGCCTGTTCGGCTCGAGTCGCCCCTGGCGGTTCATCGCGTTCGTCATCATCTTCGGCAATTCGCTCCGGAGGTTCTTCGGGCGCACGCCCGAACGGCTCGGCGTGCGAAGCGTCCGTGCCGGCCATGTGATCACGGTGGCGGCAGCTGCTCCGCTGACGCGCCGGCAGGCGAAACGCGCCGGCATCAGCAAGGGCGTCCTCGCCGCGGCC
>JBGTIA010000137.1:0-1843 GCA_041745835.1 Ilumatobacteraceae bacterium
GCTGCCCCAATACCACATGTAGAAGGGGTGCACGCCGTGGTAGGCGTTGGTGGTGCGGTAGAGGTGGCGGTACCAGTCGTCCTCGGCGTACTGCTGCTCCCACTTCTGCGACATCACGTGCGGGTCGGTGGTGTCGGCGAGTACCTCTTCGAAGAAGTCGATGTAGCTCGGGTGGTGCACCGGATGGAACTCGTTGGTCGTCGGGTGGGTGAGGATCACCACGCCGCCCTCGCGCACCAACGGCTTGCCGCGATACAGGTTGAAGAAGTAGCCGAGCCCGGTGCACATCACCAGAACCGGGTTCATGATCGAGTGCACGTTGTACGGGCAGATGTAGGGGATGCCCATCGTGAGGATGTCGGTCTGACCCTCGACTTCGACCAGTTGCTGGTCGTACACGTGCTGCGTCGTCACCTTGTGCACGGCTTCGACCTCACCACACTGCACGCTGGTCATCTGGTGCGGCGCCTCGATGCCGTGGAAGATCTTGCGGGCGAGTCGCGGTGGTGTCTTCGCCAGCGACTTCGCCGTGCCAAGGTAGAGCGCCCGGTCCTTGGCGTTCCACTCCCACTCGCGCTTCGACAGGAATTCGAAGGGCTGCGGGAACGTGTCGGTGTTGAGCGTCGTCTCGATCTGGAAGACCTTCGGTCCGTGATCGCGCATCACCTTGCCCATGCGCCACGTGCTCTTGTGGAGCTCGGACGCGTGCTGGTCCATGAACGAATGCGACGCTTCCATCGTCTTCGGGTTGTGGTGGTGGCGCAGCGAGCGATAGCTGGCGAGTCCGACGGCGGTCGACTTCCAGCCGCCGTCCATGGCGACGAGGTTGATGTTGACGTACACCAGCAGGTCGGATTCGGCGGCCCGCTTGTTGATCTCGATCTCCTCACCCTGATCGGTGGTGCCCAGGAAGGCGAGTTCCTCGGGGTCCTCGGCGTCGTGTTGAGTGAGGAGCCCGCGTGGTTCGAACGCGTCGTAGACCCGGTCGCCGAGCGCATGGCGCAGCTCGAACTCGTGCATCCGACGGTGGAGCGCCAGCGCGGCGATGATGTGCACGTCGTCGACGCCGACGTCGGCGGCCATCGTGAGCACCTGCTCGATGATCCGCTGACGCAGGTCGGGCCGGCGCATCTTCGGCAACGGCAGGCTGACGTCGTCGAACGCGATCGTCAGCTTCATGCCGGGAAACAGCAGCGACGGCAGCGGGTCCATGTCGATCGGGTTCAACAGCGCCGTCCGGATTGCGCCGTCGACGTCGTCGATCGCATCGTGCGGCTCGGGTGCGTAGATCACACGACTGCGGTCGGCCGGCAGCTTCTCCAGTCGGAAGCCCTCGCCGTGCCAGAAGAGCGTGGGTGGCGTCGACTTGTCGACGTCGAGAACGAATCCGGGTCTAGGCATGAGCGAGCAACTCCTTGCGAGGGCAACCGATCACATCAGGGGTCAGACCCGCGATGTAATCCGTCGCGATCATCGGGCGACCTCGAACGCGATCTTGATGGCGCCGCGGCGGCCGGCGGTGGCGGCGTGGGCGATGGCGTCGACGTGGTCGGACAGGGGATAGGTGGCCGAGAGCAGACGTTCGGCCCGAAGGCCGTCGGCGGTCTCGATGGCGAGATCGAAGGTGCGCACGGTCCGTCCGTCGGGCAGGTGCTCGGTGCCGTAGGTGTAGGCGCCCTTCAGTTCGGTTTCGCGATGCCACAGGCCCGTCAGGTCGAGCGTGACGTCGGCAGGCATGCCGAGCAGCACCACTCGCCCGCGCGGTCGCGTGACGCGCAGGCAGCTGGCGACGGTGTCACTGGTGCCGACCGCATCGATCGTGACGTGCGCGCCCGACGACAGG
>JBGTIA010000138.1:0-1508 GCA_041745835.1 Ilumatobacteraceae bacterium
CGGACGCTGGTCGCCGACGCCCGCCGACTCGAGCAGTGATCGGCAGGCCCGGGAGGACAATCAGGCACGACACGAAATCCAGCGTGACCGGCTCAACATCCTGAACGGCCGGCTCTTCGGATAGGTCACTCCCGGACCCGAAAACAAACCCTACGCCGCAGCCTCCGGCAACGCCAGAGGCTCTGTCGACGCGCCCGCAGACACCTCGAAAACTGGGGGTTGACACAAAGAGGCTTCGCAGTGCGGCGCGGACCTCCGGTGTTTCGTCGGATTATCGAGCGCCGATTATGCGTGTCCTGCTGAACTGCTCGTTGCCGTCTCAGCCATCCTCGCGGAGCGCCTCGAGTTGGTTTGCGATGTCGTGGAGTGCTCGGACGGTCTCGTTGCGCCGTCGTGCGGTCATCGTCGTCGAATACTCCGTGACACGTTGGCCCGCTGGGCTGTAGACGGCTGCGAGTCGCTGCCAGGCTTCCGGTCGCAGCGCCACGTTGGCCACTCGACGATCGTTCCCGTACACGGTTCGGGTGACCAGCCCAGCTTTGACCAAGCGTGAGATCAGCGCAGTGACCGAGCCACTCGTGAGGTCCAGATGTGATGCGATCGCCCCGGCCGTCACCGGGCCGTGCTCGAGCAGGTGCATGGCGCGCAAGTCGGAACGGTGCACACCGAGGCTGCGAGCCACATCGTCGTCGAACCGGTCCAACACCTCGCCGAGGCGACGCACTGCGACGAGCAGCGGGTCCGGAACGAATTCAGGCTCGACCATGCATCATCTTGATCATCAAGATACTTTGGGAATTCGACGTCAACCTCACCGACAGGAGTCTGCCTGGGGCCGTGGTGTAGCGGGTAGTTGCCTGAGAACAGCGTGATTCTGGGCGCGGAAGTGTGCGACCCGCTGGTCAGGAATTGGTTGGCAAGCCATGCGCCGGTTCGACAATCACACCGAATTCGTCGTGAGGGGCCCCATGACCGGAGCGAGTCACCTCTCTCGGCAAGCAGCGGCGTCAACTCGACGGGTCTCCAGCAGTCCTCATCGACGAGTCGGCTGTCGGCCAGGGTCACCACAACCCGCTCCGCACGCACGTCCGGGCGAACGACGGCGACTGATCGCCGTGCAGCTCTGACCGCGGCAACACCGATCGACGACCACGTCAAGCATCGCGATATTCCTGCGATGGAGCATCTGGTGCTGCGGTACCGTGAGATCGAGTCGGCATGCGGGGCCTTCCTGCTGACCGAGCGTCTTCGCTCAAGCTGATCGACGCCGTGCGGGATCGACCGACCGGAGCGGAGCACCGTCATGAAATCCACGCAAGCCGACCTCGACACGATCATGGAGTCCGAAGTCGCCACCCTGAAGGGCACGTATGAGCCCCGCGGAGTGGTGGGGATTGCGTGACGCGTTCCCTGGTGACCGTCAGTCGCCGGGCTCGAGCTCGGCGGTGACAGCGGGGTCAGTATCGCGCGGCTTGTAGAGCTTCGCCATCGAGGCTTCTGAGAAGTAG
>JBGTIA010000139.1:0-4469 GCA_041745835.1 Ilumatobacteraceae bacterium
AAGCGTTTGCCTTAACGACTGCCATCACGTTGACGTCTGGTCCAACGGTGTCTTTGACGAGGTGAAAATTAGCGGCCAGTGCTTGTAGATCGATTTGCACCCAAGTAGGGCGATGGCCGGCAATGATGCCGGACTGCGGACCGCCGAGCAGCTTGTCGCCGCTGAAGGTGACGAGGTCCGCCCCGTCGGCGATCGACTGCTTCGCTGCGGGTTCGCCAGCGAGCCAGGACGGCGGAGCGCCGGGCAACCAGGGACAGGTTGCATCGAGCAAGCCGCTGCCGATGTCGGCGACGACCGGGACACCGAGCGTGGCGAGTTCACGAATGGAGGTCTCCTCGACGAACCCCTCGACGCGATAATTGCTCGGGTGGACCTTGAGCACCATCGCGGCGTCGACATCGGGGCGTTGGATTGCGCGGCGGTAGTCGTCGATCCGGGTGCGATTGGTCGTCCCGACGTCGACGAGTCGGGCGCCTGACTGCTCCATCACCTCGGGTACACGAAACGAACCACCGATCTCGACGCTCTCGCCGCGGCTCACGGGCACGTCGCGCCCGGAGGCGAGCGCTGCGACGACCAGGAGGACCGCAGCTGCGTTGTTGTTGACGACCAGGGCGGCCTCGGCCCCGCAGAGCCGGGCGAACAGCTGCCCGACGGCGCGCTGACGCGACCCACGAGTGCCGGTGGCCAGATCGAACTCGACAGTCGTGGCCGCGGCATCCTGGTGATGCGCAACAGGTGCGCGACCGAGATTGGTGTGCAGGAGGACGCCCGTGGCGTTCACGACGGGCGTGAGCAGTGAGCGCCGGAACGCCCGGGCACGAGCGGGGGCCGACTCGACGTCACCGGACTCGATTGCAGCGCGCGCAACGTCGACGCAGATCGGGTGCGGGAGCCCCGACGCCGCGAGCGATCGCGCGAGTTCGTCGACCGAAGGCGGACGGTCCGGCGGGCGCATCGTCGAGGAGCCTACGACGCGCCTCGGCTCAGGGGCGAGAGCAGGTCTGGGTCGTCGACGAACGAGTGCAACGGCCCGACCCGTGACCGGTCAGGCGGCAGTTCGTCGGCTGGGTGGTCCGGTCGATTGCACGGTGCCGTCGGGCAGCGTGAGGGTGAGTTCCCTGTTCGGGCCGAGGGTGATCACCCAACCGTCGTGATGGATCCTGCCGTGATGCTTCGTGCAGATCGGCACCAGGTTGTCGAGATCCGTACGGCCGCCGAGCTGCCACCAGATGATGTGGTGCAACTCGCAACGGTCGTAGTGCACCCGGCAGCCCGGGATGCCACAGGTGGCGTACAGCCCTCGCAGCGCCCGGCGTTGCGCCCGGTTCGCCAACCGGGTCGTCCGACCGAGGTCCAACTCGCCCGGTGCGTAGAGCACGACACCATTGCGGACCACAACAGCGCCGATGTCCGCGTCACCGGCGAGTGTGGCCAAAACTCGGGCAGGGATTTCGACCGGGATCGACCACTCCACCGCCGGACCCGGAGATCCTGGTGCATCGGCGTCGATCACCGCTACGAACTCCGCTCGGCCTGGCTTGCAGCCGCCACCGGTACCGTCGAGCAACCGGACCAGGGCGTGGGCGGCCAGGAACTTCTGTTTCTCGACCGGATCCTGCGGACACAGGTCCGGGGTCGACTCGGCGAACAGCGTCTCGACAGTGATGTCCAATCTCGAGGCCAATCTGACACCGATGACCGGGTCGAACCGGCCCCTCAGGTTCCACATCCCCTCTGCGTCCACCCAGGTGGACAAACGCACGGCGCTCCGCTGCTGTTCCAGCCTGGCGGCTCCGTCATCGCGCTGGAGACGGCGGGCCTCGTCGCGTATCCGACGACCCCACTGCTCCACCGACGCGACCTCCGCCACTGCGCTCAGCTGGTCGCAGCGCTCGATCAACTCCACCCGTCGGCCGGCATCGAGCCCCGCCGCCGCGCGAGTGACCGCATCGACGTGCTGGCCGGTGATCGTGCCGGCGTCCAGGGCAGAGGCAAGATCGGGAGCCGCACCGAGCGTACGAGACCGCTCCAAGGTCTTCGAGGCCCCACCGAGCCCTGTTCGTGTGGTCTCTGCGATCGCTGCTTCAGGGAACGACACCTGCTCGGCGAGACGGCCGGTGACATCGGCTTCGACCGCGCTCAGCCACCCGCGCAACGCCGTGACGTCACGCAGTACACCCTCGAGCCCAACACGCCCGGCAGCGACGTCGGCGCGGGTGGCGGCGATGCGCTCCACCCGCTCGAACACCGCAGCAGTTTCCATACCGACCACCGTAGACAAGGGGTGTCACAGAGTTCCCCGATCATGGACACAGAGGGAACATGCGGGGAGGGGGTCGGCCGGGCGCTCGCACTCCCGAGCGGCAGGGCGACATGTTGTGCCGCACTCGGTCGGGAAGCGTGTCAGTCGGGGAGCTTGTCGACCTGGTCCTTGGCAGCCTCGGCGACCTGCTGCACCTTGTCGGCGTGTGCTCCCGCCCTGTCGTCCGCGGCGTCAGCTGCCTTGTCGATGTAGTCCTTCGTCTGGGACTTGTCCTTGCCCAGCTTCGACTTGACCGTGTCCAACAATCCCATCGGGGGAGCCTCCTCTGTCGCGAGAGCCCGACACTAGTTCGGGTGCGGGGGACGACAGAACGGTCGGTGGGCAGCGTCGAGCACCTCGACGCCGTGGGCGCGTGCGAGACGTTCCCACTCGGCGTCGTCGGGCGTCGAACCGCACCGGTGGTCCCACACGATGCGGGCGTGGGCCGGGTTCGAGCGGTCGCCGTGGAAGTGCACCCAGTGTTCGGCTCGTTCGTTGACGATCATCCGCGTGTCCGAGATGGTGCCCAACTCCATGGTCACCGTGCGCCAGGTCGCTGCAGGTACGAGCGAGCCGAGACCGGTCGCGATCTGGCCGTGTTTGGGACCCGTCGTCGCAGCGGACGACGACGTGCACTCGATGCGATCGCCGTCGAACACCTGGCGCAGCCACTCGTCGTCGGGATGGCCTTCGGGGACGGGCGACAGCAGGGTGTAGGTGCCGAATGCACCGTGGCCGGTGTGCAGGTCGACCACGAGCACCTCCTCGGCGTCGGCAAGCCTCGGAGCGACGATCTCGGCGAGCAGCCGGTTCGACTCCTCGGTTCGATCGCCGCCGAAGTACAGCCCGTCAGGATGGCTGAACTGGCCGGAGCTCACTGCGGATTTCACCCACTGGTATCCGTGCTCCTCGACCATCGCCCGCGTGACGTCGAGCAACGACTCCGGCGTCGGTGGGGCGTCACCATGTGGAACGAGCACGGAGTGGAGCCCGACGTAGCCGTCGTTGGTCGGCACGGCCGTGCGTTCGTCGCGGCCCCAGTTGCGGTTGAGATCGACGTTCGATTCGTTCTGTCGACGCCAGTACGCCATGCCCCACGGGTTCACGCCGTGGATCATCACGATCGCAGCATCATCCGCGAGAAGCTCGCCGCCGCCGCTCACCCCGCAGTCCGTCATCCAGCGGTCGATTGCGTCGCACATCAACGTCGACGACGAGAAACCCTCGTCGCCGTGAACACCTGCGAGCACCACCAGCGCTCGGCGAGCGCGCGACGCGCCGATCGACGTCACGTCGATCGCCAGCGCCTGACCGTGCGGTCCACGAACCGCGATCGGGTGCGCGTCGACGCGCAGGCCGGCGTTGGTGGCGGTCCAGCGGAAGCGATCACGACACTCGTCGTAGGTGAGCGGGAACCGATCAGGACGAACCATCGCTTCCGAACGTAGCGAAGCAACGGCTTCGGATCTGCGGTTGGCCGGGCCGTGCTGGCAGCCTGCGGGCGGCCTGCGGGGCCGGAACGGTAACCTGCAGTGGTCGTGGCGAATCCGAGCGGTCTGGACTGGCGATGAAGAGCTGGTGGCGAGCTGTCGTCAGCTACCCGCCCACGTGGATCGCCGCCGTCGTGCTCGGCGTCACGGTGTGGGCGATGATCGCGCTGTTCGACCCACCGGGCCTCCTCGTCGGTGTGCTCGTCGGGCTCGCATTCCTCGCAGCTGTCGGTTGGCCGCTCACCATGTCGGCGACCGGCACGCTGTCGCAGCTGCAGTTCGCAATTCCCCGGGTCGAGGAGGTCGATCCCAAGGAAATCGCCGCACTGACGGTGGAACTCGAGGCGCTCCCCGACACCCAGCCGGCCGAGCAGCTCGCCGCCCTGCAGCAGAAACGCCTGAGCCTCGTCAACGTGCTGGAGCGACGCCTCGACGCCGGCGAGCTCACCTATTCCCGCTACCTGGCGACGTCGCAGCAGGTGTACAACGCAGCACTGCACAACCTGCACGAGGTTGCCGTTGCCTCCGAGAGCATCAGCACCATCGACGAGGCGTACATCGATCGCCGCATCGCCGAGCTGGCCGACGACGACAGCGACGACGTCGCCGTCGCAAGGGAGCGTGACACGCTCGAGCAACGGCGCGAGCTGCGCACCAGCCAGCGCCGCAAGATC
>JBGTIA010000140.1:0-7073 GCA_041745835.1 Ilumatobacteraceae bacterium
ACCAGATCATCCCGATCGACGTGTACGTCCCGGGTTGCCCGCCCCGCCCCGAGGCCCTGCTCGAAGGCATCGTGCTGCTCCAGCAGCGGATCAAGAACGAGGACATGGCCGCCAAGTGGCGCGGCGACGAGTTCACCACGCAGCAGGCGACTCGCGAACGTGCGCGTCTCGCAGCGGCGCCCGCTGTTGCGGCGCCGACGCCGGATCGCGAACCGATCGTGGTGGGCGGTGGCCCCATTGAGTGACGCCACCGACACTGATACTGCGACCGATTCCGGCGATCAACCTCAGGCGCTGCCGGGAGACGGGCTACGCGAGGGCATCATCGACGACCTGCGCCGACGCATCGGCGACGGTGTCGTCGACACTCACATCTCGCCCAACGACGACCTGTGGATCCGCGTCGCAACGGGCGTATGGCGCCAGACGGGTGAGGCTCTCAAGGCCGCCGGGTTCAGCTACTTCTGCTACCTGTCGGGGATCGACTGGCTCCCGTCGCCGTACGGCAAGGGCGAAGAGGACCCGACCGCCGAACCGCAGGAACCCGACACCGAGATCCGCCAGGGAGTCACCGGCGGCGAGACCCGCTTCCAGGTCCTCGCCCGCCTGGTCGACCCCGACCGTCATGTCGGCGTCACCCTCAAGGCCGATGTACCCGAGGAGCCGTTCGCCGTCGACTCGTGGGCTTCTCTCTACGCCGGGGCGAACTGGCACGAACGCGAGTGCCACGAGATGTTCGGGATCGGCTTCAACGGGCACCCCGACCTCCGCAACATGTACCTGCCGACCGACTTCGAGGGGTATCCGCTGCGCAAGGACTTCCCGTTGCTCGCCCGGATGATCAAGCCGTGGCCCGGCATCGTCGACGTCGAGCCGATGCCTGCGCAACCCGACGACGCCGCGGACCCCGAGCCCGCCACTGAAACGGATGCGTCATGACCACCCTCTCCGATCGTCAGCAGCTGAGCTACATCGCCAGCCAGGCCGCCGACGCCCGCCTCAACGTCGAACTCGAGACCGAGGGCATGACCCTCAACATCGGCCCGCAGCACCCGGCCACCCACGGCACGCTGCGCATCATCTGTCGCCTCGACGGCGAGCAGGTCGTGTGGGCCGAGCCGTCGTGCGGCTACATGCACCGGGGCTACGAGAAGCTCACCGAGGTTCGGACCTACCCGCAGGTCAACACCCTCGTCAACCGGATCGACTGGCTCGGCAGCTTCGCCAACGAGGTGCCGTTCATCCTCGCCACCGAGAAGCTGATGGGGATCGAGGCGCCGCCGCGAGCCCAGGTGATCCGCACGATCTTCTTCGAGCTGTCGCGCATCGCCAACGTGTCGCTCTTCCTCGGCGACCTCGGCGTGCAGATGGGCGCCATCACGCCGGTCTTCCTGGCGTTCCGTGATCGCGAGTACGTGCTCAACCTGATGGAGTCGGCCACCGGCGGTCGCTTCCATCCCAACTTCGATCGCATCGGTGGGCTCAAGGACGATCTTCCCAAGGGGTGGATCGACGAGACCCGCCAGGTGATGGTGAAACTGCGCGAATTTTGCGACATCATCGAAGACCTCCTGTTCGGCAACGAGATCTTCCAGAGCCGCATGCGCGGGATCGGTATCATCCCCGCCGACGTCGCCAAGAGCTATGGACTGTCCGGAGCCAACCTTCGTGCCAGTGGCGTCGACTACGACCTACGGCGCGACCAGGACATCGCGATGTCGTGGGACAAGGCCGACTTCAAGGTGTGGACCCACCCGGACGGCGACAGCTGGGCGAGGTGCTGGGTTCGCCTGCAGGAGACGCGCGAGTCGTGCAAGATCGTCGAACAGCTGCTCGATCAGATTCCCGCCGGGCCGATCATGACCAAGGTGCCGCGCATCATCAAGGTGCCCGAAGGCGAAGCCTGGGTGTCCACCGAGAACCCGCTCGGCGAGATGGGGTACTACGTCGTGTCGAAGGGTGAGCTCGGCCCGTTCCGCGTCAAGATCCGCACGCCGAGTTTCAACAACATCTCGATCGTGCCGTGGGTGCTCAAGGGTGTCTACGTGCCCGACATCATCACGATCCTCGCCAGCTTGTACTTCATCCTGGGCGACATCGACCGATGATCCAGCTCGCCATCGAGATCCCGTACTGGGGCCAGTCGCTGCTGCGCGTGCTCGGTGGGCTCGTGGCAGTGCTGTTGCCCGCCGGCACGATCGTGTACCTGTTCCTGTTCAAGATGATGTCGTTCATGCAGAGCCGACTCGGCCCGATGGAGGCCGGTCCGTACGGTTCGTTGCAGCTCGTCGCCGAGGTCGGCAAGTGGATGCAGAAGGAGGACCTCGCCCCCGAGGCCGCTGACAAGAGCATCTTCAAGATCGCGCCGCTCGTCGTACTGCTGTCGACGTTCCTGCTCGTGGTCGTCATCCCGTTCGGCCCCGACGCACTGTTCACCGACTTCGAGGTCGGCATCTTCTACGGCCTCGCCGTCGCATCGATCAGCGTGCTCGGCATCCTGATCGCCGGCTGGGCGAGCGCCAACAAGTACTCGCTGCTCGGCGGGCTCCGAGCTGCCGGCCAGCTGATCGCGTACGAGCTCCCGATGGTGCTCGCCACGCTCGGCGTGGTCATCCAGGCCGGCTCGATGAACCTGCAGCAGATCGTCGTGGCGCAGAACACCGGCGAGATCTTCGGCTTCGGTGGCGTCGGCAACCCGTACATCCTCACCCAGTTCGTCGGGTTCCTGATCTTCATGATCGCCGTGCAGGCCGAGCTCACCCAGGCGCCGTTCGACATGCCGATCGCCGAGTCCGAGCTGGTGTCGGGCTACATGACCGAGTACTCGGGCTTCCGGTTCCTGATCTTCTTCATCGCCGAGTTCGCGACCGCAGGCGTCTTCGCCCTGATCGCCTCGGTGCTCTTCCTCGGTGGCTGGGGTATCCCGTTCGACTGGTTCGGCTGGGACACGATCGACAGCGTCGACAACTGGATGAACGTCGCCGGTCCGCTGATCATGTTCACCAAGATGTTGGTGCTCACCTTCATCATCATGTGGGTGCGCTTCAGCTTCCCCCGTTTCCGTGAGGATCAGTTGCAGACCTTTGCGTGGAAGGTGCTCATCCCGCTGGCGCTGGCCAACACCGCTGTCACCGCAATCCTGAAGGTGGTCTTCTGATGCCCGACAAGCCCAAGGTCCCCGGTCTGTTCAAGGGTCTCGGCATCACGCTCGGAATCCTGAAGGACACCATCGTCGACGGTGCCAACACGGTGCAGTACCCGCACGAGAAGGAAGCGCCCCCGATCCGCGCCCGCGGCGTGATCGCGCTCCACGAAGGCAACTGCACCGCCTGCATGCTGTGCGCCCGCTCGTGCCCCGACTGGTGCATCTACATCGAGGGCCACAAGCAGCTCGCCCCACCGCGACGTGCCGGCGGCAACCCGCGCCAGGTCAACCACCTCGACCGCTTCGACATCGACTACGCGCTGTGCATGTACTGCGGCATCTGCGTCGAGGTGTGCCCGTTCGACGCCCTGTTCTGGAGCCCCGAGTACGAGTACTCCGAGCCGAGGATCGCCGACCTGCTCCACGACAAGGAGAAGCTCGGCGAATGGATGGAGACCGTCCCGGAGGCGCCCGAGCTCGAAGCAGGAGCCCAGAAGAAGTGAACGCCGTGATCCTCGCCGCTAACGGCGTGAACGTCGCGCAGAACGTCGGCTTCGGCATCATCGCGGCGGTCATGATCTTCGCCGCGCTCAACGTGGTGACCACCAAGAACGTCGTGCACGCAGCGCTCTGGCTCGTCGTGGTGCTGTCCGGCGTTGCAGCGCAGTACATCCTCGCCGCCGCCGAGTTCGTCGCCATCTCGCAGGTGCTCGTGTACATCGGTGCTGTGATGGTGCTGTTCCTGTTCGGCATCATGCTCACCCGCGCCCAGATCGGCAAGGAGTCCGACCTCAACAACACGGGATGGGTGCTCGGGATACCGGTCGGCCTGGTGCTGTTCGGCCTGCTCTCCTGGGTCATCCTCGATGCGTTCGGCGACGACATCCTCGCCGACCGAGGTCCGGCACCGACCGTTGCGCTGAGCGATCAGTTCCTGGGGATCTACCTCATCCCGTTCCTCGCGATCTCGTTCGTCCTGCTCGCCGCCGCCATCGGTGCCATCGTCCTCGCCCGCAAAGATTGATGGAATCGAAGGACTGACCGATGCTCGCCGTCAACTTCCTCTTGCTTGCCGCGGCCCTGTTCGCCATCGGCGTGTATGGCGTCATCGCTCGTCGCAACGCCGTGATGGTGCTGATGTCGATCGAACTGATCCTCAAAGCGGTGAGCCTCAACCTCGTGGCGTTCTCGCTGATGACCGGCTTCATCGACGGCCAAGTGTTCGCCCTCTACGTGATCGCAATCGCTGCCGCCGAGGTCGGCGTCGGTCTGGCGATGGTGCTGATGATCTACCGCAACCGCAAGTCGATCGCGCTCGACGAACTCTCGGAAATGAAGGGCTGAGATGCTCGCCGCAGAAGCACTCGAACTCAGCTCCGGATGGTTCCTGGAGAACGCCTGGCTCACCGGTCTGATCCCGGTGATCGGCTTCGCCATCATCATCTTCTTCGGCAAGAAGCTGCCGATGAAGGGCGCCGAGGTGGCCCTCGCCTCCATGGCCGCGTCGTTGGTGGTCGCCGTCGGCGGCGGCGTCCAGTGGATACAGCGCACGAACTCCGCCGAGAGTGACAGCGAGGAGGCCGTCGGGCTCGTTCAGGCGTTCGGACGGTCACTGCCGAGCGTTGCCGAGGGCGGCGAGGCCGAACCGTTCATCGCTCCGGTCGCCACGACATGGGTGTGGTGGCAGAACTCGGGCCTCGAGTTCGGCATCGGCTCGAGCGTCGACGGCTTCGCCCTACTGATCCTCGGGCTCGTTGCGTTCATCACACTCCTCGTCCTGGTCTTCAGCGTCGACTATGTCCGCGACGACCGCCGCTACACCCATTTCTTCGCTGCGTTGACGCTGTTCGCCGGCGGCATGTTGATCATGGTGATGGCCGAGAACATGGTGCAGATCATCCTGGGCTGGGAGATCATGGGTCTCACCTCCTTCATGCTGATCGGGCACTGGTGGGAAGAGGAGGCCAACAGCCGCGCGGCGCTCAAGGCGTTCTTCACGGTGCGCGTCGGCGACGTGGGACTCCTCGTCGGCACGGCGATCATCTTCTTCGGCGCCAACCAGTGGGCGGTCGACAACCTCGACTCGAACGGCTTCAACATCGCTGCCATCCAGGCGTGGGCGCTCTCGGGCGAGGCCAACACTCAGTTCCTGCTGTGGGGCGCCGTGGCGTTGTTCATCGCCTGTATCGGCAAGTCGGGTCAGTTCCCGTTGCACACCTGGCTCCCCGACGCCATGGCCGGACCGACCCCCGTGTCGTCGCTGCTGCACAGCTCGACGATGGTCGTGGCGGGCGTGTTCCTCGTCGCTCGCATCTACCCGGTCTTCTGGGAGGGCTTCAACATCGGCACCGGAGGGTTGTCGTTCATTGCGATCATCGGGGCGATCACGATCGTCATCGCTGCGCTGCTGGCGTTCGTGCAGGACGACATCAAGAAGGTGCTCGCCTACTCGACGGTGTCGCAGCTCGGCTACATGATGTTGGGTCTCGGCACCGGCGCCTGGCTGCCCGCCGTGTTCCACATCTTCACGCACGCCTTCTTCAAGTGCTGCCTGTTCCTGTGCGCGGGCTCGGTCAGCCACTCGGGTTCGCACCACTCCTTCGACATGAAGAAGGACATGGGCGGTCTGCGCAAGAAGATGCCGGTGACGTTCGCGGCCTGGTGTGTGTCGACGCTCGCGCTGACCGGCGTGTTCCCGTTTGCCGGGTTCTGGTCGAAGGACGAGATCATCGACAACGTCGGTGCCAACGGTTACACGTTCCTGATGTGGGTCGGTCTGTTCGGCGCCGCGCTGACGGCGATGTACATGACCCGGGCGACCTATCTCACCTTCTTCGGCGAGCCACGAGGAGCTGCAGCCGGCCATGGCCACGACGACGCGCACGCCGAAGAGCACGAATTGGAGCCAGCTGGTGTCGGCGCCAGCCAACCCCGATCGCTCAGCGCAGCAGCCAACGTGAAGTCAGGCGGCGAGGGAAGCGCCAGCGACGAGCCGCGCGGAGGACACGGAGGAAGCGCAGCGGACTTCGGGTCCGACCACCAGGACGGGTCCGACCACCAAAATGACGGCCCGCACGAGTCAGGCAAGTTGATCCTGATGCCGATCGTGATCCTGGCGTTCTTGGCGATCGTTGCCGGGTTCGCCAACCCGACGCCGCTCGCGTCTCGCTTCGGTGAGGGCGTCGAACTGTTGAAGAAGTACACCGAGCCGCGTGCGACGCCGGTGGTGACTGAGGAGTTCCTCGCCTCCGGCCCAGGTGAATCGGTCGTGCTCGTCGACGGTGTCGCGTACGGGCCGTCTGTCGCGCCGGCCGCCGAGAGCGGCGAAGACGGTGCAGCGAAGTCCGGCTGCGGGTTCACCGCTCCCGAGTCGGGCACGGTGTGCTTCTTCCCGGGCGTCAGCCACGCCGAACCGACGTTCGCCAAGATCCTGCTGTCGCTCGGCGTCGTCGCCGTCGGCTATGCACTGGCGATCGGGTTCTGTGTGCTGTTCTACGGGCGTCGTGATCCGCGACTCGTCGGTCTGACGGAACGCAACAAGGCGTTGCGAGGCGGGTACCTCTTCCTGAAGAACAAGTACTACCTCGACCATCTGTACGAGAACGTGATCGTCCGGTCGGTGGCGCATCCGATCGCCAACACGGCGTACTGGATCAACCAGAACGTTCTCGATGCCACCGTCGACTCGGTCGGCACCGGCACCCGCAAGGCCGGTCAATGGGTCTACGACAACGTCGATCAGAAGATCGTCGACGGCGCCGTCAACGGATCCGGCTGGGCCGCCTCCGAGGCCGGCCATGCCATGCAACCCACCCAGTCGGGCAAGATCGGCCAGTACGGCGCGCTGCTCTTCGGCGCCGCCACGGTCGGTGCCATCGTCCTCGTCCTCGTCAACGTGAGCTGAAAGCAACTCTGAACCCATGGAAAC
>JBGTIA010000141.1:0-2059 GCA_041745835.1 Ilumatobacteraceae bacterium
TTCTGGGCAAGCTGGGGAACGAACCTCAAGTCGTGAAAACCCACGCCCTAGGAGAGGTGCTCAGGGTGGCCGACCTGCAGGCTGTCATACCTGACCTGCTTCAAGCTATCGGTGGCGTACGGCCGGGTGAAGTGCGCCGCCTCGGCACACCTCCGAAGGGGCGGGGGCGATTTACATACGCGCGATGAGTTCGGCGGCGCGGTCTCGGCAGGAACGAAGTCGCGTCACAGGCCGGCGTACAGGGCGTCGATCTCGCCCTCGGTATTGAGCTCAATCATCCGGCCGGCTGCGACGTCCTCGTAGCCCCGGTCCAGAGCGTCCCTGAGGCACTCACGCTTCACCTCGGCGACCTCGTCGCGAACCTGCATGAGGCGCAGGGCATCGGCGACGACTGCCGCCTCGGTGCTGTAGTGGCCTTCCTCGACCTCGCGTTCGAGTCTACGCTGCGGGACGCCTGGTGGGTAGCAGTCCCGTCCTCTTGCTCTGCGTCAGAGAGTGACCGTTCGTACGGATGAAGTCCCCAGTTTACGCGAGTTGGAGTCAACTCGAACGCTGGCTCCGTGCAGTCGACGGTTTACGGAAGGCGGCCTGATGACGGGCAAGACAACGGTTGCAACGATACACGGGTATCGTGTATAGTCGGCGCGTGATTCGGTCCTTCGCGGACGAGACCACACGCGACCTGTTCGGCAACGTCAACACCAAGGCGGCGCGACGCATCCCGAACACCACGTGGCGGGCGGCCCAGCGCAAGCTGAAGCAGCTCGACCTGGTGGTGACGCTCGACGACCTGAAGATTCCTCCCGGGAACGACCTGCATGCCCTCAAGGCGGACCAGGCCGGGCGCCACGCCATCCGGGTGAACGATCAGTACCGGATCACCTTTCGATGGGAGGGACACGATGCCTTCGACGTCCGGTGCGAGGACTACCACTGAGCCAGCGAGCCTGCCGCGCGATCCCGCGGTGCTCGGCCCGCTCGTTCATCCGGGCGAGATGCTGCTCGAAGAGTTCCTGCGTCCGCTCGGCCTTCAGCAGAGCGTCGTGGCCGACGAACTGGGCATCAGCCGCAACCGCCTCAATGAACTGGTGCTGGGTAAGCGTTCGGTGACGGCCGATACGGCGATTCGACTCGAGCGCCGATTCAAGATGCCGGCCCGGTTCTGGTTGCACCTGCAGGCCGACTACGACCTGCAGACCGCGATGAACCGGAAGGGGAACGCTCGTCGCGGTGCGAAACGGACGGCGTAACCGCGAACGTGGCTGAGGTTGGCGTCCCCAATTTGTGCGAGTTGGAACCAGTGGCGCGCGTGGCTGCGAGGCGTCGATGGACTCCGGCGCGCAGCGTGAAGGAGACGGACAGGCGAATCCCATCCGAGCGTATACTGGGCCGAGGCTCACATGCCCATGAAGAGCATCGCCGTTCCAGAGACGGTCTACGAGCGCGTGCAGGAAGCGGCCACCGCCGAGGGCACGACCGTCGAGCGGCTCGCTACGCAGGCATTGGAGCGCGACCTTGCTCGTCGCTGGCTGGACCGCGTCGGACGCGAGGGTGACCGGCGCCGTGGCAGCCTGACTGACGCCGAGGTCGAAGCGCTCGTCGACCGGGCCGTTCAAGAGACCCGTGCCTGTTCGTGAAGCGGGTCGTCGCTGACACGAACGTCCTTGTCAGCGCCCTGCAGTTCGGAGGCAAGCCCAAGCAGCTTCTCGACCTCGCCGTTGACGGCCAGATCGAGTTGGCGGTTTCCGAAGCCATCATCGGGGAGGCGCTCCGCGTTCTCAGGGACAAGTTCGAGAGGACGCCGGAATGGCTTGCGGGGGCGGATCGGCACGTCCGTGTTGTTGCGCATGTGGTCGAGCCGACCGAAAGCGTTGCGGCTATCGAAGCCGACCCAACAGACGACAGAATTCTGGAGTGCGCTGTCGCAGCGGAGTCGGAGGTCATCGTGAGTGGTGACCGGCACCTCCTTGCCCTCAAGAGTTTCCGGGGAATGCCGATCCAGCGCGTCGCCGACTTCCTCAGAACCCTGCAGACACCTCCCGAGAGTCACTGAGCGCTG
>JBGTIA010000142.1:0-1675 GCA_041745835.1 Ilumatobacteraceae bacterium
CAGCGCGACCGCCGCCGACGCCGTCACGGTCGCGCGCTCGAGGTCGACGTCGATCGTGGCGTCGAGGTCGCCCAGGCCGATGGCGATCCCCGCGAAACCGGCATCGGCAACGAGCAGGTTCGAGCCACGCCCGACGACCAGCACGGGAAGTCGGGATGTCGTTGCGGCATCGGCCACCACCTCGAGCTGGGTCCGTTCGGTGACCTGCACGAAGAGGGCAGCGCATCCACCGACTCGATAGGTCGTCATCGGCCCCAGCGGTACGTCGCAACGTACGGCGTCACCGAGCGCAGCGAGGCAGGCGAGTGCCACGTCGACCCGGTCGGTCGACCGATCCGCCTCCGCTCTCGAATCGGCGCTCGAATCGTCGTCAGCGTCGGCGGACATCGAGAACCTCCGACGGGAGCGTGGCGATGTCGCCACAGCCCATCGAGATGCAGACATCGCCGTCGCGGAGTTCGTTGGCGAGGAACGAGACGAGGTCCTCGCGCCGCGGCAACCAGACGACACGACGCGTCGGGTCGGCTTCGGTGACCGCATTGACGATCAACTTGCCGGTCACGCCCGGGATCGGCACCGTGCCCGATGCGTAGATGTCGGTCAGCACCACGAGATCGGCCGCCGTGAACGCCGAGGCGTACTCCCGCCACATCTCCGCGATGCGGTGGTAGCGGTTGGGTTGGAACACTGCCACGACACGCCGCCAGGAATCGCCGCTGTCGCGTGCGGCTCTGATCACGGCGTCGATCTCGGAGGGAAGGTGGGCGTAGTCGTCGACGAACGTCGCTCCCCCGTCGGCACCTCGGACGTCGAATCGACGAGCCACGCCCCCGAACCGAGCGAGCGCCGCAGCGATGTCGTCGAACGAGACGCCGACGGCGAGGGCCATCGCTGCTGCACCCGTGGCGTTGACCACGTTGTGGATGCCGCGCAGTGGCAGCACGATCTCGCCCAATTTCCCGTTTGTGTGAGGATTCGGGTGACCCGCCCCACCCAATTCCTCACGCAAACGTGGTTGGTACACCAGATCGAAGCGGAACGATCCCGAGGTGGCGCGAACGTCGACTGCGCGGACGTCGCAGGCGGCATCGAGCCCATAGGTGAGTCCGCCGTGGCGGGCGGCCAACTCGACACCGATCGGGTCGTCGCCGCAGATCACCTTCGGTCCCTCGATCTGGCCGAGGTACGCATCGAACCCCGACACGATGCCGTCGAAGGAGCCGTAGTGGTCGAGATGGTCGGCCTCGACGTTGGTCAGGATCGTGCCGAACAGTGGCAGTTCGAGGTGGGTGCCGTCGCTCTCGTCGGCTTCGACGACCAGCCAGTCACCGTGGGTCCACTGCGCCCCGGTGCCCACATCGGTGACGTCGCCACCCACGACGAAACTCGGTCGCATCCCCGCCTGTGCGAGCATCAACATCAGCATCGAGGTCGTCGTCGTCTTGCCGTGGGTGCCTGCGACCGCCAGCGACTGCGCCCGCGCACAGATCGACGCGAGCATGGCGGCTCGGCGCAACACCGTGACCCCGGTGGTCCGCGCCTCGTCGAGTTCGATGTTGTCCTCGGGGATCGCCGTCGACGCAGTCACCGCGTCCACGCCGCGAACGAGTGCTCGATCGTGCCCGATGTGGACGTCGACGCCTGCGGTGCGAACGCGCTCGAGCACCGGGTCCTC
>JBGTIA010000143.1:0-4022 GCA_041745835.1 Ilumatobacteraceae bacterium
AGAAATCATGGCCGTCGCTGCGTTGGATCGGGGTACGCCAGAGCCGGTGAAGGTCGGTGGACCCGGGCTCGTTGACGCGGCTGCGGGCGAGGGCCGCGGTGGTGAACCGACGACGGACTTCCGCTTCGGCGGCCTCCGACCCCGGCAGCGCCTTCGGATAGGCGAAATGAGCGGGCGGTGTGCCGATGTGCTCGCCGATCAGCTCGATGGAGCGGTCGAGTTCGGCGCCGATCTTGGCCGGCTCGGCCCGGTCGAGCAGGGCGTGGGTGTGGGTGTGCGAGCCGATCGTGACCAGCCCGGTGGATGCCGCATCGCGCAGGCCCGCCCAGCTGGCGGGTGGCGCACCCCAGGGGAACGCCTCGCCGCTGTCGATGAAGTGGGAGGCGGCGTACAGGGTCGCAGGGATGCCGTACTCCACCAGCGCCGGCACGACGACCTCGCAGAAGTCGTCGGTCCCGTCGTCGAAGGTCACGACAACGGCCCGCTCGGGCAGGGCCGGTCCCCCGTCGGCGGCGGGTCCCGCCAACACGGCCGCAGCGGTGTCGAGGTCGATGACCGTGTGGTGCGTGCGCAGGTGTTCGAGCTGCGCTCGGAAGGCGTCGACGTCGAGGTCGACCTCACCGCCCGACCCGCCACCGACGCGATGGTAGATGAGCACGGTGACGCCGTCGGCTGGCTTGATGACCCGATCGCCCTGAACGAGCACCTGCTTCACGAGCGTCCGGGAGTTCACACCGGCCAGTGTGGCACCCGCGAATCGCCTGCGTCGTCTTCCTGCGTCGGCGGGAGAAATTCCTCAAGTTTCTCAGCGGACCTGCCGATGAGCGTAGGACATCCGCCACCACGAAGGAGCACCGACATGGGTTTCCGCACGCGCACCGCTGTAGGTCTGGCGACCGCCCTCGCCGGGCTCATGATGATCGTCGCTCCGGCGGGTTCCGCCGCCGCCTACGACTTCCCGAGCACCAACGACGAAAACCGGGCGGCTGACCTGCCGCACGTCAACGAGTTGTCGAAGGGGCCGGGCACCGTGACGCTCGAGTTCGTGAACAACACGAGGTCATTGGCGTTCTTCGAGTACCGCATCGACGGCATCCCGGTCGTCGCCGGAACACCGCACCCGGTGGTGATTGGTGATTTCATCTATCCCGGTGTCTCCGTAGATGGTAGAGCGGGCGACGCGAGCGTCGTTCGAACCTTTGCCGCAACCTCCACCGTCGAGATTCGCCTGGCGCTCGGCGGCGAGCGCGACTGGGACTTCGACTGGACCGAGTTCACGGTTGGCCCCGTCGTCGGACCGGCCGATCCTGCCACCAGGGACGACTGCAAGCAGGGCGGCTGGGAGACGTTCGGATTCGCCAATCAGGGTCAGTGCATCCGCTTCGTGAACACGGGCAAGGACAGCCGCTGACGCTCCCGAGCACCGCTGACCGATTTACTTCGAGGCACCGGCGGGCCAACCACCCGGACGTCAAGAATGCGTGACATTCCTCGTGACCATTGGCGAGGGATCCACCACCCGGACTAGCGTTTGATGTAAGGGCGCCGCTCGAGGTGCCCGTCATGCAGAGTCGGGCGACCGCAGTGACGTGGCATGCGACTCCGACATGACCGGCAACGAACTGGGGGCAGCAGCCATGGGAGAATTCACACGCGGCGACATCATCGCCCACCGCTTCACGAGCGGTCGAAGGAAGGGCTACGACACCCTCGAGGTCGATGGGTACCTGGAGCGCCTTGCGGAGTATGTGGGTTGGATGCAGGCAGAACTCACGCGGCATCAGGCGACGGAACGGAGCGCGATCGACGTACTCCTCCAGGCGCGCCACGTCGCCGACGAGACCGTGGCCGTGGCCAAGCGCGATGCCGAAAAGCTCCGACGGAACGCTGCGATCGGCCTGGAGAACGCCCGAAAGGACGCTCGCGCCATGCTCGACGACGCACGTGCCGACGCCGACAGGTATTTGCTGTCCGCCAGGGTGGAGGCCGAGGCCGACGTCGAGCGCAGCCGGTCGCAGATCGCTGAGCTCGAGGCGGCAGGGGTTGCTCGCACGAGGGAGTTCGACCGGATCGTCGAGGAGCTGAGGTATACCGCAGCGCGGTCCGCAGCCGAATTCCGAACGGCTGGGTCACGTCTCGTCGAAATCGCCGAGCACTTCGAGTTCGAGCTTGCCACTCGCGGTGAGGAGATGGGTGTGCCCGACGACGAGTCCATCGATCTCGGCGAGGAACGCGTCGAGGTCACATGACAGCGCCGAACGGTCAGACGACCATCTCGGGCGCATAAACCGGCCTCGTTCTGAGCTGAGCTCCGACGAGCGAGAACCGGTTCCTAGAAACAGGTGGGTGGGCCGCGGCGGAGATGATCCGGCTTCAGATCCTTGGCATCGTGCCGATGAACCCGTGTGCAGGATCGATACACCGACGACGTCGGACAGTTCTTGAAGGTGGCGCTGATGCGCTGGCTGGTGTCGCCGTCGCCCTACGGTCAGGGACATCGCCTCGGTGTGATCTGGTTCCAGGAGCCGGGCGGACATCACCGCATCGACGGTGATTACCTCGCCTACCTTCGTTCGACCCACGACGCCGACGACGACCTGCGCTCGCTCGATCCGGATCTGTACGACCGGCTGCGGCTGATGGCCGCCCAGTCGGGCCGACCGGTGTCGGTCCGCGAGACCTGCCGCGCGTTGCCGACCGACACCGTGCGCTTCGACCGTCCTCTGCGCTTCGACGACCTGGTGCGAGATGAGCGTGCCGCTCGGGCGGTCAGTCGGCAGCGATGGTTCCACGAGGCGATGGTGGCAGTGTCTCAGTGTTCGCTCGTGTTCCTCGACTTCGACAACGGTGTCGACGGCGACGACGCGCAGCAGACGCCGGGCGACCACCCCGACGACGGCGTCTCGATGTCGGAGGTCGGCCGGCTGCTCGAACGGGGCCAGAGCGTGGTGACGCATCAACTCGCCGACCCGTCGCAGGCGTTGCCGGAGTTGGCCAAGGCACACCTGAACGACATCCACGAGGCCCTGGGCGCGGAACCGTTGGCCATGGTGCAGAAATCGCACGACTGCGTGCGGCTGTTCACGGTGATTCCGCACCAGCGGCACCGGTCCGACCTCCAGGACCGCATCGGTGCGCTGCAGCTGTCGCGTTGGGGCGACGAGTTCCGCGTGTACCGCTGGCGTAGCGAACTCGTCACAGCGTGAACATCTCGCCAGGTTGACGCCGCAGGCTCCAGGGGCCGTACCGCCACCACCCCCACAGTTCCAGCAGCCATCGGGTGGCGCCCCGACTTTTCAGGGTCTTGGGTGATGTTCGGCCAGCCAGGCTTCGAGCATGAGGACGCCCCAGAGCCGGTAGTCCCAGTTGCGTTCGCCGCTGCTGTGTTCGGCCCAGACCCGGCGGACGGCGGCGCCGTCGATCCATCCTTCGCTCACCGACCGCGGCGCCGCCAGGAGATCGCTCGCCCACGGCCGCAGCTCGTTGCGGAGCCACGCACCAAGTGGCGGATCGAAACCCATCTTCGGTCTCTCGACGATCTCTGCTGGCAGCACCCTCTCGGCGACACGCCGGAGCACAACTTTGCCGACACCGCCTGAGGTCTTGATCGCCGTGGGTTGACGCCACGCCCATTCGAGGAGCCGGTGGTCGAGGAACGGCGCCCGCACTTCGAGTGACGCCGCCATGCTCCCTCGGTCGAGCTTCACGAGCATCTGGTCGGGCAGGACCGCAGCCGTGTCGGCGAGCATCAGCTGCTCGACCTCGTCCAGTCCGGACAGATGCGGCACCGACGGCCCGGCGGGTGTGGGGCCGAGGTCGGATGCCGGCCAGATCTGGGCGAGCGTGTCCCAGGACCGACCGTCGGCACGGAGCAGCGCCGCCACCTTCTGCACCTTGTCGCCCGCGTTCGGAATTCGACGACCAGCGGGGAGCACACGCGAGACCGCGTGCGATGCCCTGTCGACGGTGCGGGGTGACGGTGCGAGCAGCCCTGCGGCGATCGCTCGTCGCACGCCCCCCGG
>JBGTIA010000144.1:0-2934 GCA_041745835.1 Ilumatobacteraceae bacterium
GGGGCGCTCGACAGCGAGGGCGGCGAGGAGGTCCTCGAGTTGTTCCGACGCCTCCACCAGGGCGGCCAGACGATCCTGCTCGTCACCCACGATCAGCCGGTCGCCGACGCCGCGGAACGCATCGTCCTGATGAAGGACGGCCGGGTTGCCGACGACGGCCTCGGCTGAGGCGGCCCTGCGGAGCACATGATGGGCGCTGACGTGACTGCCGTCGGGATGTGGTTCCGGGTGGAATGGCGCGGCCGCTGGCGGGCGCTCATCGGGTTGACCCTGCTCATCGCCTTCGCAACGGCATCCGTCCAGGCGACCGCTGCGGGAGCGCGTCGAGGTGCGTCGGCGGTGGACCGGTTGCTCGAGGTGACGGAACCGGCCACACTCGCCATGCTCCCCAATCAGGGCGAGTTCGACTGGGACGTGGTGAGGTCCATGCCGCAGGTTGCGTCTGTGTCGGCGTTTGCGGTGAGCGGATTCGCCGTGGAAGGCATCGGCAACGAGCGCGACGTCGATCCGACGCAGATCGGCGGTTTCCCGTTCGTCGACAGCGAGATCTGGGACACGATCGAACGTCCGGTCGTGTTCGAGGGCCGGATCCCGGACCCCGCCCGCAGCGATGAGGTGGCCGTGACGACGAACTTCGTCGACTACTTCGACCTGGGCGTCGGGGACGGCGTCACGCTGCGTCTCTACGACTCCCGACAGCTCGACAGCCGCGACGACACTGGGGCACCGGCGGGTCCGAGCATCCAGGCGACGATCGTCGGGGTCATCCGGTCGGGCTGGTTCAGCGACACTCCCGGCAACCCGGCCGGGGCGTTACTCCCCTCTGCCGGCCTCTACGCAGAGTTCCCCGACAACGTGGTCGGCACCGCAGGCGCGATCAACGTCAACGCGCTCGTCCGCCTCCATGACCGCAGTGCGGACCTCGACCAGTTCGTGCGCGACTTCACCGAGCTCACCGGGGTCGAGAATGTCGAGACGTTCGATCTCGTCGAAGTCGCGAACCACGTCGACGACGTCGCCTCCTTCGAGTCGAAAGCGCTCTTGCTCCTCTCGCTCACGGCCTTTCTCGCCAGCATCGTCCTGATCGGCGTGGCGGTGTCCCGCTTCGTCGGTGCGTCCTCGACCGACTTGGAGGCACTGCAGGCCATCGGCCTCACGCCAGCACAGACCCGTTGGGCAGCAGCGGGCCCACCCACGTCCGCCGGTGCGATCGGCGCCCTGCTCGGCACGTGCGCTGCGTTGCTCGCATCGCCTCGATTCCCCGTCGGGACTGCGTCCGATCTCGAGCCGTCGCCGGGGGTCTCGATCGACCCGCTCGCACTCCTGCCGCCCCTTCTCATCATCCCGGGCCTCATCGCCGTCGCAGCGGTCTTCGCCCTGCGGGCAGGAGATCGCAGCCGATCCGACACACCGCAGTCGACGGCGATCGAGTCGATCACCTCGACGTGGCCGCTCCCCATCGGCCTTGGAACTCGGTTCGCGCTGTCGTCTCGAACAACTCGAACGTCGGGGTCCGCCCGGCCGGCCTTGATCGGCGCGGTACTGGGCGTGACCGGAGTCGTCGCTGCGCTCACCTTCGCTCACGGGATCGCGGACGCAACCGACGACTACCGGCGCTTCGGCCAGACGTACGATCTCTACGCATTTTTCGGTGCCGATGGGCAGGACTACGTTGACCCGGACGCCACCCTGTCCACGATTGCGGACGATCCCGACGTCGAAGCGGTGCTCGATGTCCTCACCGAGTCCGCTCGCAGTGACGCGGGGTCCATGACACTATTCACACTTGGAACCACACCCTCACCGAGCGCCCCGGCAGTCGACGTGGTCGTGACCGAGGGCAGGCTCCCGTTGAACGACTCCGAGATCGCACTCGCCCCGCTGTCAGCCGGGAGCGAACGCGTCGACATCGGCGACTCGGTCACCCTCACGGGAACCGACGGCTCCGCAACGCTGACGGTGACGGGCCTCGCGTTCGTTCCTTCCGGGCCCCACAACACCTACGCCGAAGGCGGCTGGGTCACGCCCGCGACCTTCGCCGGACTGTTCGACAGCTTCCGATTCCACTTCGGGCTCGTGACCACGGCACCGGGTGTCGACCCGCAGGCAGTACTCACCCGGCTCGCCGCTGACGACATTGGGCTGGCCGACGGACCGATCAGCCCGCCCGCGGAACGTAACGAACTCGCCCAGTTGCGAACCGTGCCGATGCTCCTGGCCACTTTCCTCGCTCTACTCGGCATCGGCTCCGTGGCCCACACCCTCGCCTCCACGTCGCGTCGTCGACGCCATGATGTCGCGATGCTGCGAGCCCTCGGGATGAGGCCGCGTGCGACCAGCGCGATCGTGCTCTTCCAGGCCGCTGTGATCGCCCTGGTCGGCCTGACCATCGGTATCCCCCTGGGCCTCATCGTGGGCCGCCTCGTCTGGAGGAGCGTCGCACTCGACACGCCGATCGAGTTCATCGTCCCCGAGAACTGGCCCATGATCGTGCTGGTCTCGGTGGTCGTTCTGACCGTGGCCGCATTCCTGGCCGCATGGCCGGCGAGGCGATGGGCCTCGCTCCAGCTCGGCGAGGAGTTGCGGGCCGAGTGATGCTGGCACCCCCGAGGCAGCGAAGGTGACACCCTTGTCACGCAGCCGCGAATCGGCTCGACTGGACGACATGGAGGTCATCGCCAGCCGCGACGCGCCCGCTGCATCGGAGCCTGCGCCCCGAATGGCGACCGTTGCCATGGGCACGTCCGAGCTGAAGCCGGCCTGGTGCCTCCTCGCCGCACCAGTCGCAGTCGCCTTCGCCCTTGCAGGGATGGTCGTGTCGGCCGACGCCGGCGGCCCGACGGCGACCCAGACCGTCGGCGTCATCCTCGTCGTCCTGTGGGCATTGGCGGGCGTCGCACTGGGGGTCCGTCGTCGACAGGATCGCCTCGGCCC
>JBGTIA010000145.1:0-4708 GCA_041745835.1 Ilumatobacteraceae bacterium
CGACCCTCCGCAGACCGACAGACGGGCGAGCGCCGTCTTCTCCGCGTCATCGAGCAGGGCGTACGACCAGGCGATGGTCTCACGCAGGCTCCGGTGGCGTTCGGGACCCCGGAAGTTGGGGCGCTGCAACACGTCCACCCCCTGGCGCATGTGCGTGAGCATCATCGCCGGGGCCAGGACACGGGTCCGCGCTGCGGCGATCTCGATGGCGAGGGGCACTCCGTCGAGCCGCCGACACAGGTCGTCGAGGATGCGCACTGCCTCGGCATCGGCCCGATCGACCTCCGAACCAGCATCTCGGGCGCGCACGATGAACAGTTCGAGCGCTGCGGGTGCTGTGAGCGGTCCGAGGGCGACGACCGACTCGGCGGCGATGTCCAGCGGCGATCGGCTGGTGGCGAGGATTCGCCAGTCCGACGCGGCGGACAGCAACCGGTCGATGGCCGATGCTGCCCCGCCGAGCACGTGTTCGCAGTTGTCGACGATCACCGGCATCGACGGCGCAGGTGACGCCAACAACGCCTCGAACGACGTGTGCCCGAGCTGCGATGCGATGGTTCCCGGCACCGCCTCGTCGGTGGAGATCGACGTGAGATCGACGAGGCCGCCAGGTCCCGGCACACCGAGGGCAGACCGTGCCAGTGCGGTCTTGCCGATACCCCCAGGTCCGACGACGGTGACCAGACGCCTCGCAACGAGCCGGTCTTCGACCTCGGCAAGTTCGCGCCCCCGACCCAGCAACTCGACGAATGGCGGGGGACGTGCCCACACCCGTTCCTCGGTGCGAACACGTGGGAAGTCGTCCACCAACCCGTCGGCGCGGACCTGGAACAATCGGTCGCCTCCCGACAGGTCTCGCAGACGATGCTCGCCCAGGTCTCTGAGATCGAATCCCGTCAGCAACGCAGCCGTCGAACCCGACACCAAGATCTGACCGCCATGACCCACGGTCATCACCCGTGACGCCCGGTTCAGGGCAAGACCGAAGTAGTCGTCGCCCCGCCGTTCCACCTCACCGGTGGCGAGCCCCATACGAACCGGCAACTCCAACTCACCTTGGGCATCGATCGCGGCCTCGACCGCAGCCTGAGCTGACTGGAACGCAGCGCAGACACCGTCGCCGGTGTGCTTGAACAACCAGCCACTGCGTGACTCGATGGCGCCCCGCAGCACATCGTCGTGTGCCGCCAGCCGGGTCCGCATTTCTTCGGGGTCCGCCTCCCAGCGCCGCGTCGAACCCTCGATGTCCGTGAACAAGAACGTGACCGCACCGGAGGGCTTCCCCCCTCCGTCGACAGCATCCATGCACGAAGCTTCTCACAGCCGCCCAGGACCGGAATGCTGCAGTTCTCCGTGAGAGCGGAGCGATGCGACCTCTTGACGGCATCACCAGCGACCTGCATGTGCGTCACATCGTGAGGCCGGACCTCACGCCAACTTGTCCAGCAGCGCCATTCCGTGGCGCTACAACTCAAGAAAGGTCCCATATGAGCTACCCGACCGACACCGACCTCCACGTCGAAGCATGGGGCGCCGGCGCGCGTGTCGTGCTGATGCACGGCTCCCTCGCAACCGGCGCCGACGAATGGAACGCCCAACGACCCCTCGCCGAGCGAGGCTTTCAGCTCCTCGTGCCCGACCGTCGAGGCTACGGCTCGAGCCCCGAGGCCAACGGCGAGGACTACCTGGCCGACGCCGACGACGCCGCCCTACTCATGGCCGACGGGGCTCACCTCGTCGGCCACTCCTACGGCGGTCTCGGAGCCATGTTCGCTGCAGCTCGAAACCCAACCAAGACCCGTTCGTTGACGCTGCTCGAAGCACCCGTCTCATCGATCCTCCCCGACCATCCTGCGCTGCGAGCGCTCAACGACAGGATCAGAGCGATGTGGACAGCAGAACTTCTCGACGATCAGTGGGTGCACCGGTTCCTGTCCGCGGTCGGAACCGACCCGGACGAACTTCCCGACGATCTGCTCTCGGCAGCGACGGCGCTCGTTCCGGTGTTCCGGTCGGGGCGGCCGTACTTCGACGCGACGCCACCGATCGACGACCTCGCCGCGGCGACCTACCCGAAACTCGTCGTGTCCGGTGGCCACGACGAAGGCTGGGAGGCGATGTGCGATGCCCTCGCCGAGCGGATCGGCGCCGACCGCATCGTCCTCGAGGGTGCCGGACACGAGATCCAGTTCACTGGTGAGCCCCTCAACGACCAACTGGTCGAGCTCTGGAACAGACACTGAATGCCCGCCGGAATCGGCAGCTGTTGGGGCTGAAGGCCGGGATCCCCTGGCGATTCGAGCCCCGGTCCCGGTCCCGGTCCCGGCCACGGCCCCGGCCCCGACGATTCGCTTGCCGTTCCGATCAGCTCCGCGACTTGGGCTCGAGATACTTCGGGTAGGCCACCGAAGCATTCCACCAGGCGTCCGTCGAAGCGGCATCGGCTGTGGCGAGGTCGAGGGGGTTCCAGATGATGGCGTCCTCCATCTGTTCGCCAAGCGCGAGGAGTCCGTCTGAGAGTTGGACCTGTGATGCATCCCACTCATCGAGCGCCGCCTCGAGATCATCGCGACGCCGAAGCGACTCGATCAGTGTATGAACGTTGTTGTAGCCCTTGAACACGCCCGAACCGGTGAAGGGTGGGGCAATGCTTCCAGCGTCGCCAACCAGCAGCATGTGACCGCGGTGGTACGCAGGAATCCGAGCGGTGTAGACGAGTTGGACCGACGTGTCCACAGTCCTCGCCACGACGTCGGCGTAGAACCCAGGCAACGCTGCTGCCATCATCGCCTTCAATGCGCCCTCTTGATCGAGCCGCATCTGGCCAGGAGGAATGCTGCCGACGAGGGGGTTCCCGGATCGATCGATCATGAACGACGTGAGTTCCTCCGCAGGCACTGCGATGTATGCCCCCCAGTTGATGAGTCGTTTCCCTGGCACTGTGGAGCCGTTGGTTCCCGGCACGAGGTACAAGACGGTACTCCCGGGAACGTTCGCGTGGAAGAGCCGGGGCATCGCCGACTCGAGCACGCCGACCGATTCCAACTCTCGCTCGGGCAGCAACCCGCGCCACAACATGTACCCGCGATAACCCAACTCCACCTCGGGAAACAAGAGCCGACGTCCGAGTGACTGGTAGCCGTCAGCCCACACGACGAGATCGGTGTCGATACAGGACCCGTTATCGAAACGTACCTCCACGCGTCCCGACGGTCCTTCGATCGCATCGATGACGTGCGCTCCGCCGTGGTACTGATCGTCGGAGATCCTGCTGCGCAACGAACGCCACAGTGACGTCCAGTGGAACATGGCCATCTCGACATGTTGTCCCCACACCGTGCGTCCCTGCTCAGACTCCGCCGCCGTTCGTACGAGGAACGGAATGGTCGACGTTGTCAGATGCGCCAGGTCAGCGTCGACGATGTCCTGCTCCACCAACGAGACCAGCACGGACGTCGGCGTCCCGATCCCGCCTCCGCGCCCCACCAGGCCACCCCGAGAGCGCTCGTACACGTGCACTTCGTGGCCGGCTCGGGTCAGAAGGATCGCGGCAGAGCATCCAGCGATCGAACCTCCGACGATGGTGATATCGAGTTGTATCACGCCTCGCCCACCCTGCCCCCGATAGGTGTCGCTGCGCTGCATCGGCAGTGCGCTGCACGGAGAGTCTCACACGCCACTGCTCCCATGTCGAACCTCCTGCGTCATGTTTTCTCCCAGAGGTGAAAGGGCGGATGTTCCGCCTGTACGCGTGTCGGGCATTCCGGAAGGCGACGACGAGCCGCCCGTCAGTCGGGGTGGATGGGTTTTGTTGATCGGTGGGGAACACGGGAACTCCTTGTTGGTCGTAGGTATCCCGAGCATGCAGAAGGCCACTTGCAGACGGCTCGACGTCGACATGACGCTCGAAGCAGCCCGGGGAGATGCGCCGCCTGATCGAGACGACGGTTTCGGCTTCGCCAACCAAGTAGCGGTGCGTATCTGGCGAGAGTTGACCAGGGTGTCACGCCGTGATCTGTAGGCAGTTCGGGCAGCTCGTCACGTCTCCGACGGTAAGACCAAGAGCCGCTGTACGGCGGCCATGACCCGGTCGGTGTTGGCCCGGTGGTCATCGCCGGTGAGCCAGATCGGCTCGTCTGCGACGTTGCAGATCACGTGCTTGCGGCGGAACGGGTTCAAGCGCGGCACGCGGGCGTTGGGGGGCATCACGTCGGCCGTGCCGCCGAGTGCGGCGGCCACGACAGGCACCTGAGCGCCGACCGCGAGGCGCGAGACGCCGGTACGGGTCGGACCCACCGAGCGCGGGTCGAGTGGATCGTGGTGGAGCTTGCCCTCGGGGAGCACGACGATCGGGATGCCGTTGCGCAGCGCGGACAGCGCTGCTTCCACCGATGTGCCGCCGCCCTTGATGCGGTCGACGGGGATCGCACCGATCGCCCGGGCGAACGGCGCCGTCCACTTGCCCTCCACGTACTTGCGCTCGATCAGCAGCCTCGGGTGGTGCCCGAAGTGGTGCAGGCACACAAGCCCGGCGACCACGTCGAACAGGCTGCGGTGGTTCACCGCAATGATGCCGACGCTGAGCTCGGTGGCACAGCGGCCGCCGCGAATGTCGTATCTCACGAACGGCGCGGTGAGCACCCGAGCGATCCGGGCGAGCCAGACGAGGTTGCGCTCAGACCGCACGAGCGCCCCACCATTCGCCGAG
>JBGTIA010000146.1:0-13845 GCA_041745835.1 Ilumatobacteraceae bacterium
CGAGGTTCGCGGCATCGACGGCGAGGGAGGCGGCCGCCTGCCCGAGGGCAGGATCGGTGAACCCGGCGTGCACCGTCACGAGGATGTCGCCGCGCCGGAACACCAGCGTCACCTGCGCAGCGTCCTCGTTACGGAGGATGACAGCGTCGGCGGGCATGGTCGCCGCTGGCGGCTCGAGTGCGAATTGGTGCATGTCGTCGAACGCAGTCAGTCCAGACGCGGCGAAGATGTCGTACGGGAACTGGCTGACGCCGATGCCAAGTGTCAACTGCTCACCGATCCATACCCGGGCCACGTTCTTCGAGCGATCGACGACGAACTCGACCACCTCGGGGTCAGCGAGGCCCGCCTGGTCGAATTCTTCGGCGCCGGACATCGTGAGCGAGTCGGTGCCGAGCCCGAACCCGAGCGGAGGCTGCGATGGCAGGAATTGGAGCAGTTCGTCGTCGTCGACGGATCGGCGGGCCGGTTCGGCTCCGGCCTCCGGCACACCCGCGGCTTCGACTTGACGGCGGGCCAGGTCGAGCACGAAGGCCGGCCCGTCACCCGTCGCTCCGTCGGCGAGGAACAGTGCGATCGTGAAGATGTGGTCGCGCGAGGCGACATTGAGCACCGAGACACCGCCGTCGCCGGGTGATGCGCCGTCGGTCACCATCCAGCGTGCGAGAGCGAGGGCTGGCTCGTCGATGAACTGGACACCGTCGATCGGCGGTGTCGCCTCGAAGAGTCGTGCGACGGCCGGTGGCGTCGTCACCGAGAATCCGGCGATCTGGACAATTCCGCTCGGCCCCTCGAACGTGCGGGTCAACGCTCCGGTGATGTCCGAGGATTCCTCGGTGAGCACGAAGCCGGCGCCAACGTCGTCGAGCATCGTCACGCCGATATCGGTTGGATCATCGTCGATCTGGGCAACGACCGCGTTCGAAGGCAGGACGCCGAGGATGCTGACGATGGTCAGGATCGACAGCACCGCAGAACGCGGCCACCTGCCCACTGCTCAGAGGGTCACGCCGTAGGACTCGTCGAAGAAGCCGGCCTGGATGTACGACGGCTTGACGTAGGCGAATCCCTTGTCCCCCCACGCCGTTCCCCAACTGTTGCGCACGATGAATCGGCCGTCGGCGCGGTAGCCGACCACGCAGATCGCGTGACCACCGCGAACGGTGTCCGGTTTGAAGGTATCGACCCGTCCCTTCTTGGCGGTCGCGCTGTCCCACCCCTCGTCGACGTTCAAGGCGGCGAGGATCGGACCGTTCGTGGCGAGCCAGGACTTCCAGTTTCGCAGGTTCCGCCGCAGGTTGAAGTACGCGGAGATTCGACGCTGAGCGCAGTTCGCATAGAACGCGTTCTCGCTGCCCGTGTACATCTTGGTCTGGATGTGGAACGGGAGGTCGTTCATGAGTGCGACGCCGTGCTTGCGAGTGACGTCGAGCGCGGCCTTGAGCGTGGTGCCGGCACCTTCCATGAAGCTCTCGGGCCGGGCGGTGAAGTCGTCGGTTTCCTTGGAGGCCATCCAGACGTGGCGCGGGGACAGCAATGCGTCTTGTGCGATCCGGCCGGCCTGGACCATGTGGTGCCTCACCACCCCGTCGGCGGTCGCCCAACCAACGCAGGAGCCCGTGTCCTCCTGGTTGTTGATCGCCCACCACGTTGCCCGCAGATCGACCGCGGTCGGCAGCGCGGCCGGTGCTCCAACGAGGCCCGCCTCGAGTGAATCGGAGAAGTGCCAGTCGTTCTCGGTGTGGCGAGACGGGACGAGGTTGCAGATGAAGTCCTCGACGTCGGGCCGCCGCGCTGTCGACGCCGGCTTCGTGCGTGTGGGAGCCTCTCCGGTAGCTCTCTTCCTGGCGGTGGTCTTCTTGGCAGTGGTCTTCTTGGCAGCTGCTTTCCTGGGTGCGGACCCCTTGGCGGTAGCCATGTGACGCCTCCTTGCTTGACTGGACCAGCCGGTGTGGACTGTTCAGCACCACCCGACCGTGTCGCCCCTCTGTGCCACCATACGCTCGCGCTACGTGGTAATCCAGAGGATCGGTCCCCATCGATGTCACAATTCTGACATGTACGAACGCAACCCGTGGGAGTAATGTCACTCTTCGTCGCGCGTCCGAGGGGGTCCCGTGGCCACACTGAGGCAGGACAAGTTCAACGTGTTCGTGAGCCACAAGTCCGATGACAAGGATCTCGCACGTCTCGTTGCGGACGAGTTGCAGAAGCTCGCCCCCGACCTGATCGAGTGCTGGGTGTCGGGCCAGGCCCTCACCGCGGGCGTGGATTGGGAACGCCGCATCAAGAGACAGCTCGCACAGAGCCATCTCCTCATCCTGCTGTTCACCACGCCACATCACACCTGGGACTGGTGTCTGTACGAGGTCGGACTGTTCGTCCGGTTCGAGGCGGACGACGTGGTGTCGGTCGCTTGCCTGTTCGATCCGGACGGTCTGCCACCCGCCCCGCTCAACCAAGTGCAATGCGTGCGCGCGCTTTCCGAAGACGTGGCCACGCAGCTCCTTCGTCCCATCTGCACCCAGACCTGGAACATGTCGGACACGTGGCAGCGCGGAGCTCTCGTGCCGGATGTGTCGAACGATGTCATCGTCGCCGCCGCAGAACGGATTGCGGAGGGGTTCGCCCGCAACCTGGCCCAGTCGGCGTCAGCTCGGAGCCCCGACGTCTACCGATACCGACCATGTCACCGCATCGTGCTCGACCTCACGCTCGGCGCACCGACCGACTTCACGGAGGGGCTCCCACGCAACGCCCGAGTGATCGAAGGGATCGACGACACCACCAGCTACACGCTGTCGCTGTTCAGGGCCCACGACGGCAAGTCCGCCTGGTCATGGGGGGATCTCATCGACGAGGTCGACGGTCGCGAGGCGGACTGGCTTCGCGATCTGAACCAGAGTTTCGTGCAGAGCCTGACGCGCCACCTCTGGTCACCATCGATGGAGGTGATGGAGGTCTGGCAACCGGACTCGAATCGGCGCCGCACGTATCGTCCGATGATCTACGAAGTCGTGCAGCGGAGCAGCGACGACTCACCGGTGGAGGTGACGATCCTGCTTCTGCCCGACGCCGCTGCGACCGACGATCATGTAGGTGCTCGCTCCGATCTCTCGCTGACGTAGCGCTCTTCGAAGTCGTGGTCGCGGACGACCATCACCTCGCCCGTGGTCTGACGGATGAGCCAGTCGCCAGGCTGCGCGGTCACGGTCACTTCGAGATGACCGCCCACCACGGTGTCCACGACACACGAAACGTCGGTCCGGTAGGCCAACACGGGTGACGTCTTCGTCCACTGGTTTGCGGCCACTTCCTTGTGGGTCTGCTCGAACTCGTCGCGTGTCGCCCCGTATGACCCATCGCCTTCGGCCACCACGTAGAAGGCACCGATGAAGCGCTGGTCCCCGAAGGGTGTCCGGATCCGAGTCTGTGCTCCGGGATCGCTGGGCTCGACGAGCACCGCCACCTTCGCGAAGTCGTCCCGCGGACGATAGGACCTGGCACGATTCTCGTCGAATTGGCACCGCAGCCGATCCTCCGACACGTGGCCCAGCATAGAAAGTTCGGCTGAACGCGAGTACGTCACGCGTCCAGTGCGTGAGAGTCGAACACCCCGTTGCGTTGCAACCACGTGAATGTGACCCCTGGCCTCTTCACGGAAGGCGCCGATTCAACTACTCTGCGTTGTCGACGGGTCAGCTTGCCACGCGGGTGCATGGCAGTGCCTGGGGACTGGGGAAGGGGTCAGATCGACATGACCGACTATCCGACGTACGGGGACCATCGCGTCACGATCGGCAACATCGTCTCGTCCAGGACCTTCCAGGGGATGCACCCGCGCATGCAGGAACTCGTGCGTGAGCTGATCGAGGCCTCGGACGGCAGAGTCGGTCTGGGTCAAGGTCTCCGTGACCCGAAGCAACAACTGCAGATGTTCCTCAGCCGGCATGTTCCCGACCCCAGTGGGACCTTCAACTTTGACGGCAAGCGATGGAGTCGGCTCCCGGGTATGGCGGCGGCGGCCCCGCCGGGCGGTTCGATGCACGAGATCGGTCTCGCTGCCGACATGACCGGCGACATGGGTTGGCTGCGCGACAACGTCGCGCGCTTCGACATGCAGACGTTCGAGCACGTCAATGACGAACCCTGGCACGTGCAACCCAAAGAGCTCCCACGGGGTCGATCAGCGTACGAGAAGCAGCCGACATGGGGGCTCCCACCCTGGGGCGGCTCGGGCGCGTCGGCCACGCCGAGCGCGCTGGGTTCGACGATGGTGGTCACATCATCGACGCCGCTGACGCCTGCCCTCTCTGCGCGGCCCGGCGACACGGGGCCGGCCGTCGTGGTCCTGCTCGAAGCCCTGATCGCCAATGGGCTCTTGCCTGATTCGTCCGTCAGCCGCGACGGCGTCTACGGGCAAGAGCCGACGAGAATCGTCGAGGAGTTCCAACGCAGCCGCGGCCTCGTGATCGACGGGATGGTCGGACCGCAGACGTGGGGAGCACTTCTCACGGTCGTCAAGCCGGACGACACGGGTGCCCATGTTGTGGTCCTGCAGGTCACACTGATCGTTCGTGGGCTGTTGCTCGACACCGTCGGCAACCACGACGGCCGGTACGGGCCCGCAACGCAGAGTGTGATCCGTCAGTTCCAGACCCTGGCGAGACTGGGGAGCGATGGAGAGGTCGGTCCGAAAACGTGGACGGCGCTCATCGGAGCGAAGACCCGCGTCGAGGCACAGACCCGTGGCGGCGGAGCCGAACCGACCGCTGAGGTCGATCTCGACGACCTCGACATGCTCAGCATCTACGACGGCCTGCCGGCCGAGTGACGAGATGCGTCGACAGAAAGGCGCAATCAGATGAGTACAACGCCGGATCCGGCATTCGCCAGCGACCACACAGCAACGGTCGATGCTGCGATCGAGCGCGACATCAGCGTCGCGTTGTCGGGAGGTGGGCACCGTGCGACGGTCTTCGGCCTCGGCGCACTGCTCGCGATGGCGGACGCCGGCCTGTGCGGCCGAACAACCTCGATCAGTTCGGTGTCCGGAGGATCGATCGCGAATGGCGCAGTGATGATCGGCCCGGACTTCGGAATTGCGCCTGTCGCCGAGATCGAGGCGCACATCGCCCGGACCGTGCAGTCGATCGCGGAGCGCGGCATCCTGCAGGGCGGCGCACCAGCGACGAAGTGGTACCTCCGTGCGTTCATTGCAAGCATCGTGTTGACGGTGGCAGCGTTCGGCGCGGCGGCCGTGGCAGGCATCGCCAAGTGGCCCGTCGTGGTGGCAGTCGCGATCGCGCTGTTCTTCGTGTTCGGGTGGCTGACCCTGTGGTTGTTCTCGCAGCGTTCGTCTGCCACCGAGCGAGCGATCGACAGGGAACTGCTCGGCAATGCGCACACAAGCCTTTCCGCTCAACAGGACCGCCACCTGAGCGTCCACCACGTGATCTGCACCACCGACGTGCAGGGAGGTACCACGTTCTACTTCAGCAACCGAATGGTCTACGGGTGGGAGTTCGGCGGTACGACCCGGCCGGCGTCGGTTCCGCTGTCGACTGCCGTCCAGGCGTCGGCGTGCGTCCCCGGCGCGTTCCGAGCCCGGACTGTCGAACTCGCGCGACTGGGCCTGGAACCCGGGGCGATCACCGCCGACGATCACCCACCTGCCGGGGAGGTGACGGTCGACCGGATCGTGGTCGTGGACGGCGGCGTCTACGACAACATGGCCGACGGATGGGAGTACGGCTTCACCGACCGTGCGCGGAGGTGGCCGGGCCTCACTGGCGTTCAGCCGGCAGCTGCCCGCCAGCTTGTCGTCGTCAATGCGTCATCGGACTGGAACAGCCTCCGGCCCATGCCAAGCGGGGGACTGCGCTTCGAACTGGACGCGCTGATGCGTTCCAAGGACGTCCAGTACGACGTGTCGACATCTCATCGCCGTCAGGCCCTCGGCGACCACTTCACGAGTGCTCCTCAGAGCGACCGTCTCGACGGGGTGTTCGTCCAGATCAAGGACAGCCCGTATCGGCTCGTCGACCTGTTCACGCTCGAGCCCGGACGGGCTGCTCACGACAGGAACCGCTGGGCTGACGAAGCGCGCGCGTTCCTCGATCGATACGGCGTGTCGCCGTCAGCGTGGGACGACATCGCCGACGCATCATCGGCGGTGCCAACCACCTTGAAGCCACTCGGTGCAGATGTGTGTGCTTCCCTGCTCGAGCACGGCTACATGCTGGCGACGGCAAACCTGCATGTCATCTTCGGCCACGGCGACATGACCAGAACGATCGAGCGAGCGCGATTCACGCGACTCGCGCGCGTCGAAGCGACGAGCAGCGGACAATGACGACAGTCACCGTCCGGGCCTTGCCGGCCAAGTGTGGCGACTGCCTCGTCGTCGAATACGGCTCGGCAGGCAGCCGGCGCTACCGGATCCTGATCGACGGCGGGCTCAAGGGCAGCTACGACGAAGGGCTCGGCAGGTACCTGACGGAGTCGGCCGATCAACCGACCGAGTTCGACATCGTCGTCGTCACTCACATCGATCTCGATCACATCGAAGGGGTGATCGAAGCCCTCGCCAAGAACGAGCTCACCACCGAGAACATCTGGTTCAACGGACGAGACCAACTCGACGCTCTGATCAACCCCGAAGCCGCCAGTCGTGGCCATCGTCAAGGTGACGCCCTCGACGAGCTGATCCCACCCGGCAAGCGCAACCCGGTCGTCGGCGGCAAGGCGATCCACGTGCCGCAGTCCGGCCCCGTCCAGCTCGACGCCATGCCCGGCCCGGCACGTTGCACGCTGCTGTCGCCGCCGCGTGCCCGGTTGGAGCGGTTGTTCAAGAAGTGGCCGAAGCCGACACGTGGCGACCCGATCAAGGATCTCTTCGACGCCTTCGACGACGCCACGGATCTCGACGAGACGGACACCCGTGCGGCTGGGGTGTTCGGCAAGGACGGCAGCGTTGCAAACGGATCGAGCATCGCTTTTCTCCTCGAGATCAACCATGTCAAGCTCCTGCTCACCGGCGACGCGTACGCCACCGACCTGGAGACGTCGATCAAGCAGCTCTTGATCGAGCGGGGCGAGGACAAGCTCGCGGTCGATCTGTTCAAGCTCTCGCACCACGGCAGCCGGCAGAACATGACAGACGGTCTGCTCGATCTGATCGAACCCGCCACGATCCTCATCTGCACGGACGGGTCCAAGTTCAAGCATCCGGACGCCGATGCGCTGCAGAAGATCCGCGCCCACTACCCCGACGTCCCGATCTGGTTCACCGATAACACCGAGGTGATCGTCGCCAGGGCCAACTCGATTGGCCTCCAGGCACCGACAGAAGACCAACTGCCGGTGGTCCTGCACTTCGGCGACCCCTCCCCGGCCGAGGGTCGAGCGACCGCTTCGCCAACGGTGGTCGCCCCACCAGAGGCCAGAACCACCCGAACGCGGCCGAGCCGAGACCTGTCGAACGGTGTCAAACTCCATGGCGAGAACCTGAACGTCAAGTTCGACTGGGGTGGTGCTGCAACGCGAGGCGGGCCGAGCGGACCGAGTGGCGACGAACTGTCGACGGTACTGGCCTCTCACCGCTCCACGAAGGAGGGATCTGTCCGGTTCGAACTGGTGGCCGAAGCAAACATCCATGAATTGCAGCAGACGAGCCGAGGCTCTCGTGCCGTCGCCGAATCCGGCGAACTGATCGTCGAGCTCGGACAACCGGACGCCGACGAACTGCGCGTGGTCCTGGTCGAGGAGAACGGCCAGTACGGCTGGTACCTGCCTGAGCGGGGCGCCGATCAGGTGGTACTCGCGGCCACGTTGGGCGCTCCGGACAGTCGTGGGCGGCTCACGAGTCTGGTGCGGCGCAAGCTGCGGGTGATCGCACTCAAGGGTGTGCAGAAGGCCGTCGGTGCGACGACCCAGGCCGGAGTCGGCGCGTACGAGCAACGGCGCCACCCGCCGGTGCTGCGCGCGTGGTCGGCCGAGAACTACGCCACGCCCAGCGCCGAAGCGCCAGACCTGACTCGCTTCAACCGCCACGATCGCAGCCTGCTCGTCATCCACGGCTTCATGGGATCGATCCACGGATCGTTCGGGTTCCCGGAGGCGACCGTTCGTCGCCTCGGCGCGGCCTACGACGATCGCATGATCGCATTCGACCACCCCACGTTGGCCGCATCGCCGCGCGAGAATGCCCAGGACCTCCTGGAGCGCCTCGACGGCCACGAATTGAGCCTCGACATCCTCGCTCACTCCCGAGGGGGTTTGGTCGCTCGGGAACTGGCACGATTGAGCGAGGGCACCAAGATCGACGTCCGCTCGATCGTGTTCGTCGCCTCTCCGAACGGCGGCACGCCGATGGCGGATCCCGACCGACCTTCCGGGCTGCTCGACGGCGTGACCAACTTCGTCGGGAACTTTCCCGGTGCGCACGGCTTCGCGCTCGTGCTGGAAATGCTCGCCGACGTCGTGCTCCAAGGAGCACTCCCAGGCCTCGACGGGCTGATGGCGATGCAGCCCGGAGGCGACTACCTCACCGAACTCAACCAGCACCCGACGCCCCCACACATCGTGCTTCGTTCGATCGCCTCGGAGTATGAACCGGCCGCCACCGCCGGATTTCTGCAGTCGAAGTACGACGATGCACTCGACCTGTACTTCGGCCAACTCCGCAACGATCGCATCGTGCCCACGTCCAGCGCATACGTCCGCTGCGGCGGCTTCCAGGTGAGACCAGGTCAACGCCTCGTGCTGGATGCGTCCAGGGGCGTTGACCACAGCTCGTTCTGGACCGATCCGCGGGCAACACGCCAGTTGCTGACGTGGTTGTCTGCCGACGAAGACGCTCGGACGACTCCGGAGATCCCCGAGTCGGAGACGGACCCCGAGGCAGAAACTGCACGCGTCGCTGAGTCCCTGTCGGTCGAGTCGATCATCGAGAGCGTCCAATCCCTGCCGGACTCGATCCGCGAGAAGATCGGACTCCTCTCCGGAGGGATCGCCGAGACAGCGTCGCCACCGACGGGCAAACGTGATGCCGTGATCGTGCTCCCCGGCATCATGGGCTCCAATCTCGCAGTCGGAGGTCGCACGGTCTGGGTCGATGCGCTCCGGTTGGCTCGCGGCGGCTTGGGTGATCTCGCCTACGACGGCAGTGACGCTGTCACCGCTGTCGGCCTCAACCGCACGTACATCCCCATGATCACGAGACTTGCCCGGACGTGGGACGTGCATCTGTTCCCATACGACTGGCGCGATGACATTCGCCGGTCGGCGGACCGTCTCGATGAGCTCGTCGAACGACTGCGTGACGAGCACCCCGATCGGGGGATCAATTTCGTTGCGCACTCGATGGGTGGCCTGGTCGTGCGGGCGTTTGTCGCCGAGCATCGGCAGCGATGGGACGAACTCGCCGGGATCGCAAGCGCCTCGAGCGGGCGGCTGGTGATGCTCGGTACCCCGAATCGGGGGTCGTACGCGATTCCCTTGACGCTGCTGGGATGCGAACTCGCGGTCCGCGGCGTCGCAGCGATTGATCGCAAGCACACCAGCGACGAGGTTCGCGCATTCGTGGCCGGGTTCCCAGGCCTCTATCAGATGTTGCCGTTCGCGGCAGGCATCGGGGACGACAACTGGAGCGACCTCTACGAGACGGCCACCTGGGGTGACGGCGCACCCGTTCGAGCCGACCTGCTCGAACTCGCTCGCAACACCCACGAGCGGCTCGCCGAGCACGGTGTCGACGCCGACCGCTTCTGCTACGTCGCCGGGTACGGGAAGGACACTCCCTACCGCGTCACGATCGGGGACGGCCAGGAGATGCGCATCGGACAGTTCGCGATGGGCGACGGACGCGTTGCGCATCGGCTCGGTGAACTCGACGGCATGCCGATGTTCTTCGTGGATGCCACGCACGGCGGGCTGATCTCGAACCCGGCGATGCTCGAGAAGCTCGACGACCTCATCCGGGACGGCACGACGTCAACCACCGATCAGTTCCTCTCGACGCCACCTGCACGGCGTGGTGTCGGCGGGCAACTGCCGAGAATGCTCCCCGTCGGCGAGATCGACCGTCAGCCGCTGGCGCCCGCCAACTGCGCGCGTGGCGGCGCCCTTCGCCCGCCGACGAGCGCCGACCGACGCGTGATGGACGATGCGTTGTCCTCGATCCTCGGCGGGGAATCCGAGGAGCCGAGTCGAACCCGTCTGAACGTCAAGGTCGTCCACGCCAGTCTGGAGCAAACCAGCCACCACGTCGCCGTCGGGCACTACGCACGGTTGCCGGCCGAAGGAGCGGAGGGGTTCCTGGACTGGAGACTCGGCGGGGTCCTCAACGCCCGCTACCGCCTCGGGCTGACCGCCGACGACCCCGGGCGCGCCCTGGTCGTTCGCGCCCCAGAGGGGCAGTGCCCGGGTGGTGCGGTCGTTGTCGGACTCGGAGAGTTCGGCCTGCTGACCGAATCGGTCCTGACCGAGGGAATCACCGACGGCGTGCTGCGCCTGGCACGCATGCGGATCGAAGCAGGCATCGACGGGACCGAGCCGTTCGGGTTGGCCTCGGTGCTCATCGGGACGCCCGGCCGGTTCGGATTGGAGATCGAGTCGTCGATGGTGGCGATCATCGAAGGCGTCATGGGGGCGCTCGGCCGGCTCGGCGACGACCGACCGAACCACTTCGACCTCGAGTTCGTCGAACTGTACGAACAGCAGGCCGATGATGCCACGAAGGTGCTCTGCACGATCCGTGAGGAGATCGATCGGAACTTGCTCAACACCATCGACCTCGACATCACCGGAGTCGTCGAGACGCGCGACGGCGGTCGTCCGGGCGCTCCGACCCACAACACCTCCGGTCGGCCATGGATCCGGGTGCAGGCATCGCTGCAACCGCCCGATGCGGCGAAGGTCTCACCGATCGCAGAGATCGGCGTGTCGGTCCTCACCCGTCAGGCTCAAGCCGACAAGCTCACGCACCAGGTCGACCTCGACAAGATCAGCGAATACGTCAGCGCCGCGATCGACAACTCCGCCGGCGACAGCGTCGGCCACACCCTCTATGAACTCCTCCTGCCACACCGCGTCAAGCTCGAGCTCGGCAGGTCGGAGAACATCCAAGTGCTCGTCGACGAGCAGCTCGGGCAGCTGCCCTTGGAGCTCCTTGCGGCTCGTGACACCGGCGGCAAGGCGCGCGGTGCGCTTGCGCTGCGGGCGGGATTCCTTCGCCAGTTGCACAGTGAGCAGCTCACCCGGCAGGGATCCGTGCGACCCGCCGGCCTCCAGGCGCTCGTGATCGGAGATCCGCCGACCAACTTCGGGCGACTGCCGGGTGCGCGCCGCGAAGCGGGCGAGGTCGCAGAGTTGCTCAAGAGCGTGGACTGGGACGTCAACGAACACATCTCCCAGGCCGACGACGTCGCCGGCGGCCAGTGGGTCGAGATCGACAATCTCCTGCACGCAGCCCCGTATCGGGTGGTGCACGTGGCAGCGCACGGCATCTTCGACCCCGACGAACCGAACCGCAGCGGCGTCGTGACGGGTGCGGGACTGCACCATCGCCTGACTGCGCTCGATTTCCGCTCGATGTCGGTGCAACCGGATCTCGTCTTCCTGAACTGCTGTCACCTCGGACGGCTCGAATCCGGCGACGAGAACAGCAAGCTGGAGTCGTGGCTCGATCCACGGCAACTCCGCCAGCCGCACAAGTTGGCGGCCACCGTCGCGACCCAGCTCATGCAGAACGGGGTGAAGGCGGTCGTTGTTGCCGGATGGGAGGTCGACGACCAAGCTGCGGCGGCGTTCGCTGATCGCCTGTACCGAAGCCTTCTCGATGCCGAACCCTTCGGTGATGCGGTGCGCAAGGCGAGATCTGCGGCATTCGACGTCACCGGAGAGGCGTCGAACACCTGGGGGGCGTACCAGTGCTACGGCGACCCCGACTTCCAGCTCGTGACGGGTTCCCGGCCGAGACGAAGCCGTGAACCGATCGTCAGCGACAACCAGTTGATCCAGAACCTGCAGATTCTGGCGGGCAACGCCGAGCAAGCCGACGACGACTACATCCGCAAGCTCACCGAAGAGTTGGAGAGCTTGGTCGAGGAGGCCGCTGACCGGCTCGACAGTGCCCACGTCACGTTGGCCATCGGCGATGCGTACAAGTCTGTCGGTCAGTTCAAGAAGGCCGCCGAGTGGTACGAACGATGCTTCCTGGCACCCGATGGCCGTGGCGAACTGCGAACGATCGAGCACTACACCAACATGCTGGTTCGCGACGCTGCAACCACCACAGACCTCGCCGACGTGGCACCGTTCGAGACCGCAACCAAGAAGCTCGAGGCGATCATTGCCGCGGTCGGGGAGACGTCCGGGCGACTGTCACTGCTCGGTTCCGTCTACAAGAAGCTGGCAGTCGTGTTGAGCCGACACCCCGAAGCGGCCATGCCACCGGACTCGACGCTTCCGAAGACTGCGAAGGAGGCACTCGAGTTGGCGAAGGCGAAGTACAAGCAAGCCAGCGAGGCGGCCCTCGCGGACGTCGACGGCCGGCCCGACCTGCACAGCGCCAACGTTTGGCTGCAACTGGAGTACGCAGCGTCGGGAGGCGACCGTGAACGCGGCGAGCATCTCGAACTCGGCAAACGACTATTGGAGCTGGCAATGCCGGCCGCCGACACGCCGACGCATTTCTGGGACCGGTCCCAACTCGGCGACACCTACCTGACGATGGCCCTCCTGAACGGCGACGAGACGAGTCGATCGGACGTCAAGCGAGCGACGCAGCAGTACGTGGCAGCCTTCGAGAACCGGTCAACGATCAGGGAACGCGATTCGATACGCACCCACCTCGACGACCTCATCGCGATCTTCAGCAACCTGCCCGGCACCGAGGCGCCGGGACTCGCACTCATCAACGAGCTGAGACACACCCTTCCATCGAGCTGACGGCAAACCGGCGAGTCTCGTGCTTGGCGCGACCAATCGCCGCGCCATACTTCGGCGATCGGCGCCGACTGCGATCCGGTTCCCAGAACGAGCGGACGCATGACCGGTCGAGCGGTCAGGGGTCGATGTGGACCGACGAGAAGCCCCACTCGTCCGCCAGCCATCGAGGCACGAACTCATCGAGTGCCGTGTGGAGAGCTCCGCGGGCGTGGGCGTCGACGACCCACCAGGAGGTGATCGCGTCGGTGCCCGCGGGGGAGTCGTCGCCGGGCGGGTCGATGTACAGGCAGCCGAGCAGCTCGGTCTCGTCGGCGTCGAGCACGGCGTAGTTGAAGGTTTCGTGCGCCGCGATCTCTCGTTCGTGGCGGGCGAGGTCGTCATGGTCCTGCTCGGACGTCATCGTGGATGGCGGCCATCCCCATGGTTCGCCGTACTTCGCCCACAACGACTCGCGCGAGCCCATGACCGCCGGGTAGTCGATGTCGACGTCGGTCGCTCGGATCGGACGCAGATGGTGTCCAGTTGCCAGCTCGACGCGATCCGGATGGACGAAACCAGGCGAAATCCATGCCACGTGCGCATCGTAATCCGCCAGGGATGACGAGGCCGTGGCGCGGACTCACGCGTCAGGCCGTGGCCTCGAATCGAGTTCGAGGGCTGACTCGAGGAGCCGAACAACTTGTGGCAGTCGGCCGGCAGCCGACGACGCCTCAACGGTTGGATTCCGATGATCGTGGAGCGCACCGATTTGGCGATCCACGCATTGACCGCCGATGTCGGCGAAGAGGCACGCGAGGTCGACCTCTACCCGGTCGGACGGGCGCTCGTGCTCGACATCGTCGTGCGGGCGCTGTTCGGTGAACACCTGGCTGCGCGAGCCGCTGAGATCGG
>JBGTIA010000147.1:0-4415 GCA_041745835.1 Ilumatobacteraceae bacterium
ACCCAGGCCGACGGTGCGTCGGGGCGCATGGCGGCACCGATGAGGTGTCGGGCGGCAGCGCCGGCAGCTGCAGCGAAGGCTTCGGGGCTTGAGCTGTCGCCGAGTGAGCATCGGTCCCCGTGGCGGGTTGCTGCGGGTCGCACGCCGATCACGGCATTGCCGAGCCCCCTCAACCACGACGTGTCCAGTATCAGCTGGCAGCTCGGGTGTTGTGCGGCTGCGAACGCGAGCAGGCTCTGCGAGGATCGCGGTGGTCCGAGCACCAGCAGGGGGCCGATGGTGTCGATGCCGGCACCGGTGTGGGCGGCGACAGTCATGAGGCGGCCACCTCGGTCGGGCGGAAGTTCGCCAGCTGCGGGCCGGCGAGATGGTCGAGCAACACCGGCACAGTGGCGGTCGCGTACGGGGTCAGGTCGACCTGTTGGCCGTTGGCCGCAGCCTGGTGCCGGCTGCGTGCCTCGGCGCGAAGCGCCTCGTGCAGTTCGAGGCGGGCGACCGAGTGGAGTCCGGTGGCTGCTGCGGTCGTCAAGGAGTTTGCGCGTTTGCGGCGGTGGTAGCCGTAGGAAGCGACGTTGACGATGCGGGCCGCATGGGCTGCGCGCCACAGGAACTCGGCGTCGCCGCTGAAGCGTAGGCCGGTCGAGTAGCCGCCGACACGGGACACGAGATGGGATGCGACGAGCGATGTCGGATGCAGAAGTGAGAAGGCGGTTGGGTCTGCAGCGAGGGCGCCGCTCACGTCGAGTGGATACGTGACTGCGAGCACCTCGGCGGCGTCGCAGAGGACGCGCATCTCCCAGCTTCCGATGAGCTCGGCGCCCGTGGCGTCAGCGGCACGCAGCAGGCTTTCCACGCGTGTGGGAGCGGACCAGTCGTCAGCGTCCTGGAACAGGTAGCCGTCGTAGTTGGTGTCGGTCATCATTCGTTGGATGAGCGCGTACGGGCCGACGTTGCGGTCCGATGTGAGGAACGTCACCTGCGGATATTGGCGAGCGACTGCCATGAGCGCTCCGAGGTCCGGAGATGCGTCGTCGATGACGGCGATCGCATCGGGTGGCCGAGTCTGGTCGATGAGCGAGGCCAGTGCGTCGCCGAGCCACCGTTCGCAGTCGTGGTGCGGGATGAGCGCCAGCACTGACGCTGACGGCCCGAGCGCGTTCACAGCCCCACCTCGGCGAGCAACGCGCCGAGCACGACATCGGAGTCGAAGTACCCCTGTGCGATGTCGGCTGCGGCTGCGGCGTGGCGCCGGTAGTCGCCTCGCACCGATTCCACCGCAGCCGCAGCCGAGTCGAGGTCGGTGAACGCGATCAGACCTTCGCCCTCAGGCAGTGCGCATGCGAACCCGGTGTCCTGGGTGATGACCGGCCGTCCGGCGGCGAGATAGGTGGCGCTGCGGTCACTAAACCAGCCGGTCGCCAGTCTGACGTTCTGGTCCTTGGCGACGGTGAACTCTCCGCAGGAGTTGGTGATGTAGTCGTGGTAGCGCTTGGGTGTGTTAGAAGCGTCCGCTGCGTCGATGACCTCCCAGCCGTGTTCGGTGAGGCGTTCGCGATCCGCTGGTCCCACCTTCGCGAGCGCGAGTTCGAGTCCGCCACCGGTCCGACCGGGAAGTTCCATTACTTTGGCGAACTCACGGTGCTTGCTCCAGTGGTAGGTTTCGCCGCCGTACACGACGTTGCGGTGCGTCTGCTTCCAGTTGGCGACGGTGGTGAACGACGGGTTGGTCGGCTGACGTCCAGCGGTGTCCCATGCGTCGATGACGACCGGCTGGCGAGTTGTCTTGAAGTCGAATCGCTCATCGATGTGCAGACGGCAGCCGGGTAGCCCGGCGCGTTCAGCGAACGTGAAATATGCCTGGTGGGCGTCGAGGAACTCGATCGTGCTGGCCAGGTCGCCGGCCAGTTCGACCTGCAGTTGGACGGGGTCGGTTTCCAGGTACACGAGCCGGCCGGACGCTGACAGCTCAGAGCGGGGTTCGGTGCCGCCGTGCAGGTTCACGATGAGGGCGGCGTCGCGGTATAGCGCTGCGAGTTCTCCTGCCGGCAGCCCGTAGCGGCGTCCGCCGGCATGTTCGGGCGCGTAGGACCATCGGTCGGCGAATCCGAGCTGGCGCATCGTGGCGCCCAGCCAGTCCGCTGCTCGCTTCCAGCCGTCGTCGCCGTCGTCACGGAAGAACGACAGCGGCATCGAGCCGTGGGCGTCGACATAGTGGACGTCGTATCCGAGGCGCCGAAACCCTTCGAGGTAGTGCCATGTCTGCCAGACCACACCCGCATACGGGAGCCGGGTGAGCAGGCCGAGCACGACGATCTTCGGACGGCCGCTCACACTGACTCCGTCTCTGGGAGCAGCTCCGCGGGGAATGCTGCGACGCCGTGCTCTTCGACGTTGCGGGCCAGCTGCTCGAGTGTGGCGGCGCCGAGTTGCACTTCCCACATTTCGCGGTAGTGGCCGGGGACGCCGATGAGTTCGTCATGCGAGCCGAATTGGACGATCTCGCCGCCGTCGACGACCAAGATGAGGTCGGCGTCACGGATGGTGGACAGCCGGTGGGCGACCATGAACGTCGTGCGACCTTCCATCAGGTTGCGCAGCGCATTGAGAATCTCGCGTTCGGTCCGCGAGTCGATCGACGAGGTCGGTTCGTCGAGCAGGAGGATCGGTGCGTCTTTCAGGAACGCTCGTGCCACAGAGATTCGTTGGCGTTCGCCGCCGGAGATTTGGGTGCCGCGTTCGCCGAGTTTGGTTTGGTACGCCTTGGGGAGCTCCGAGATGAATGCATGCGCATGGGCGGAGCGGGCGGCGTTGGTGATCTCTTTGTTGTCGGCGTCGAGGCGTCCGTAGCGGATGTTGTCCTTGATGGTGCCGGTGAACAGCAGCGGTTCTTGCAGCACGAGGGAGAACTGCGAGCGCAGGTTTGCGATCTTGTAGTCGGCAATATCGTGTCCGTCGAGCAGGATCCGACCTGATTCGAGGTCAGCGAACCGTGGCATGAGGCTGAGCAGCGTGGTCTTGCCCGCGCCGGTGTGGCCGACCACGCCAACGGTTTGTCCGGGTTTGATCTCGAATGACAGGTTGCGCAACGTTCCCGGTCGTGTCGGATAGCTGAAAGAGACGTTGTCGAACACGATGTGTCCGGTGACCCGTGGGATCTCGATGCCGTCCGGCGGGTCGGTCACCGCTGCGGGTGTGTCCAACAGTTCGAACGCTCCCTCGAGCGCGACCATCTTTTCTTGGATGCCGGTCACTGTTGAGCTGATCGTTTCGAGCGGCTTGTACATCGCGGCGACGTACGACATGACGATGATCAACCCACCGACGCTGAGGTCTCCGCGGACGACTGCGAACGCCCCGACACCGAGCACGAGTGCCGTCCCGATGGCGGTGACCAGACTCACGCCGAGGGAGAACACGGTCTGTCGGACGGTGAGCTTGACACGTCCGTCGACGGCGTCTTTGCCTTGAATTCGGAACCGGTCGTGTTCGTGGTTTTCACGTCCGAAGGCGACGATGACACGGATCATCTGGATTGCCTCGTGCACGATGTTCAACGAGCGTCCCTCGAGTGCGCGGACTGAGCGGACGTGCGGTGTGACACGGGCGGCGTAGAGGCCGGTCGAGTAGTAGAGGAATGGGACGACGATCAACGAGATCAACGCCAGCTGACCGTTCAGGCGGTAGGTGATCGCGAACATCCCGACGAGTGTCAGTGCGCTCTGAACGAGTGGCGGCAGTGCCACCACGATCTGGCCGAGCGATGCCGCGCGAGTGTTGACGTTCGCCATGAACTCGCCGGTGCGGCGGTTGTCGTGAAAGTCCATCGACAGGCGTTGCACGTGGCCGAACAGGTCGCTGCGGAAGTCGAGCACCATGCGCTGGTCGAGTTTGGTGAGCACATAGTTGCTGAGCACCGTCAGCACACCGGTCAACAAGGTCACGACGAGACCGCCGATCACGGCAACGTAGATGAGTGTTGTGCGGTCATCTGGCAGGAATCGGTCGACGTAGTCAGGCAACGGCTGATCGGTGAGCACGGAGTCGACGAGCAGCGCCATCGGCCACGGAACCGCGAGCGCTGCGATGGTCCCGAGCAAGATGAGGAACAGCGCAGCGGCCATCAGTCCTCGATAGGGCCGCAGATACGGCATGGTGCGCTTCAAGCTCTGTCCGAGCTGCTTTCGCCAGTTCAGTTCTACTGCGTCGGTCGAGCCGCCGTCGCGGTTGCCGGCACCGGTACTAGACGGCTGGTCGCGCAGTGCGGCACCGTTGAGCGTCGGGGCGCTCATCGCTGCACCACCAGTTCGTGGTCGGCAACGTCCGGAGCGGTCCGATGCACGCCGAGCGTTTCGCTCATCTCGGGTGCCTCCCTGGTTGGGGTGTTTGGCGTCGATTGGACGTCAACGACCCCGGAC
>JBGTIA010000148.1:0-2618 GCA_041745835.1 Ilumatobacteraceae bacterium
CGCCACCGGCCTCAAGGCCCTGTTGAGGCAGGACCCCGACGTCATCCTCGTGGGCGAGATCCGCGACGCCGACACGGCGCGCATCGCCATCCAGTCGGCGCTCACCGGCCACTTCGTGCTGTCGTCGCTGCACGGCACCGACGCCGTCGCGGCCCTGCACCGTCTGCTCGACATGGGTATCGAGGCGTTCCTCGTCGCCTCGGCGATCGTCGGGGTCGTGTCGCAGCGTCTGCTGCGCAAGACCTGCGACAACTGCAAGGAGCAGTACACCCCCGGAGCGGAGGAGATGGCTGTCTTCCGCCAGCACTCCGGCGGCAGCGACAAGACCGTCTTCTACCACGGCAAGGGCTGCAGCTACTGCTCCGGCACCGGCTACCGCGAGCGCATCGGTGTGTACGAACTGCTGCGCATCACCCCCGAAGTGCGTCGTCTGATCGTCGGTTGGGCGACCACCGAGGAACTTCGTCGTCTGGCAGTTGCTCAAGGTATGCGCACGATGCTCCGAGAAGCAATGCAGATGGTCGAAGACGACGTCTCGACCATCCCCGAAGTCGTCCGAACCCTGTTCGCCCACTGAGCCCCGAGAACCGAGAGACACGGAGCATCCCATGCCCAAGTTCGCTTACGCCGCCATCGACACGAGTGGCGTCCCCGTCGAGGGGGTCACCAAGGCCGACACGATCGGCGCGGCGCGCTCGATGCTCGTCGAGCAGAACCTGTTCCCGACCAAGATCGAGGAACGACGCGGGATGCTCGACTTCGAGCTCACCAAGGAAAAGGTGAAGAAGAAGCACCTGATGCACTTCACGCGTCAGCTCGCCGTGTTCGTCAAGGCCGGAATCCCGATCACCGACGCGCTGGTGGTCATCGGCGACGAGACCGAGGACGTCGCCCTGCGAAGGGCGCTCGGCAACCTGGTCGACGAACTGCGCAACGGTGGGCTGTTCTCGGCGGCGGCTGCGGCGCACCCCCAGGTGTTCCCCGACTACTACGTCGGCATCCTGCAGTCGGCAGAGCTCACGGGTCAACTCGATACGGCGCTCGAGAGCTTGTCGGAGTACCTCGAACGTGAGATCGACACGCGCTCCAAAGTCGTCTCGGCGCTGTCGTATCCGATGGTGGTCATGGTGATGGCGATGATCACCGTGTTGGTCCTCGCCGGCTACGTGTTGCCGCAGTTCAAGCCCCTGTTCGAGGAACTCGGCGCCGACCTGCCGCTGGCGACCCGGATGATGCTGTTCTTCTCACGGTTCTTCACCGACCTGTGGTTCATCACCGCGGCGTTCTTCATCGTCGTCATCGGCGTGTTCGTCTTCCTGTTCAAGCACCCGACCGGCAAGATCTGGAAGGACCGACTCGTCCTCAAAATCCCGGTCGTCAAGGGCATCGTCGACTACGCGATCCTCGAGCGGTTCTGCCGCATCTTGTCGGCGATGCTCGCTGCGGGTGTGCCGCTGCCCGAGGGCCTCAAGACCACCACCGACGCCACCGCCAATGTGGTCTACAAGGAGCGCCTCGAGGTCGCCCGGGCCCAGATGCTCGAGGGGCAGGGCTTCTCGCAACCGCTGATCGACACCGACCTGTTCCCCGGCGCAGCTCGGCAGATGTTCAAGGTGGGCGAGGAGACCGGCACGCTCGACATGCAGCTCGAAGTCGCGGCGACGTACTTCGACCGTGAGCTCGAGAGCCGGATCAAGAAGTTCACGACCATGTTCGAGCCGATCATGATCATCTTCGTCGGTGTGATTGTCGGCTTCGTCGCCTTGGCGCTGGTGTCGGCGATGTACGGCGTGCTCGGCGGCCTGAAAGAGAACGCCTGATCGGCGCAGCCGGTCAGCGCGCGAGGACGAGGTCGACGAAATGCTGACCCACGAAGATTGCCACGACGGTGCCGAGGGCCAGGAACGGCCCGAAGGGCACCGCCGTGCGTCGTCCCGCACGATTGACCGCCATCATCGCCACACCGACCACGGCGCCGGCGATGAAGCCGAAGAACAGACCGGGCAGCACGATGCCGGGGTTCAGCCAGCCGAGGTACATGCCGAGCAGCGGTGCGAGGCGGACGTCGCCGTCGCCCATGCCACCCCTGCTGAGCGCGTAGATCAGCCACATCGCCACCAGCGCGATCACGGCGCCGAGCGCCATCATCAAAATGCGTTCCGGTTCATCGATCACGATCGCCGCAACGCTCAGCGCGACCGCTCCCAGGACGATCCCGGTGTAGGTGATCTCACGAGGCAGGCGCTTGGTCTTCAGGTCGATCCCCGTCTGTGCGAGCAACACCGACATCAAGATGCAGTAGGCCGGGATGGCCGCTCGGGTGTCGTCGAAGCGGATCGCCATCAGCACGTACAGCGTCGCGTTGGTCAGCTCGATCACGATCGGGTCGATGCCGATCGGCGCTCGACAGCGTCGGCACCTGCCGCGCAGTGCCACCCAGCTGAACACCGGCACCAGATCGAGCGGGCCCAGGTGGAGCCCGCACGAACCGCAACGACTCGGTGGTGCATTCACCGAGAGTCCCTGCGGCACCCGATCCACCACCACCGTCAGGAACGAGCCGATCACCAGACCGGCCACGACCACCACGACGATCAACAACGAAAAGCTCATCAAGT
>JBGTIA010000149.1:0-8336 GCA_041745835.1 Ilumatobacteraceae bacterium
CACGCTGGCATTTGCTCCGCAACAGAAAAGCCCCCGGCAGCGCTGCTACCAGGGGCTTTGTCCGTGGAGACGATGGGAATCGAACCCACGACCCCCTGCTTGCAAAGCAGGTGCTCTAGCCAACTGAGCTACGTCCCCGAAGGGATGTCCCCTGACGGGAACCCAACCACGATACCGCCACGGCGCCCGGTGCGGTCACCGCCGCTCGCAGTGCACCCACTCTCGTGCGATGTCAAGACCGACGCTGCGATAGAGGCCGAGGGCGTTGGCGTTCTCGGCCTCGACGCCGAGGCCGATGATCCCGACACCCGTTCCCGACAGTCGGTGGCAGGCCTCGAGCAAGGTCGCTCGACCGAGGCCGACCCCGCGAGCCGAGTGAGCGACACCGAGCTGTGTCACCCAGCCCACCTTGCCCGCGAACGTGCGATTCACCGCACAGCCGACCGCGGCTCCCGCACCGCCGTCGCTCCGAGCGAGAACCACGAGGTCGGGATCGAACCACGACCCGGACACGAAGAGCGCACGCCACTCGTCGAACGGGCGGGCGGTGTGGCCGGGCACGTCCGTCCAGAACGAGTAGATCATGTCGTACAACTCCTCGTCGTCGACCCCGGAACGGAACGGCGTCAGAGCGATGCCGGACGGCCAGTCCGGCTGGGGAAGATCGGAGACATCAGCAGGACGTTCGAGCTCGAAGCTGGAGCGAACAGGAACGAATCCGCGAGCGGTGAGTTCCGCGAGTCGTTCGGCGTCCTGCGAGGGCGCCTCGAACTCGAGCCCGCCGTTGTCGCTCAACCAGTCGATCAGCGCGAGTCGCGCCACACCGGCGCACACCGCCGCCGGCTCGACGGCGACACTCGTGTGGCCGTGCCCGACCAGCAGACCGACGCCGACGACGGTGTCGTCGAGCATCGCAACGCGGGCCCCGGCCCCCAGGGAGCCGGACGCCATGACGACGCGTTCGAGTTCGCTGCGGACATCGTCGATGTCACCGTCGGGCTCGCCCCACCACGCAGTGTCCTGCGCATCGACGACGCTCGCGATGGCGTCGAGATCGTCGAAGGTGGGCGCTCGGAGATCGATCGTGTCACTCACAGAACGAAGCGTGCCAGCCGCGTTGTCCGGTACGAGCATCGGTTTCACAGCTTCCTACCATCGCCGCATGGCCCGCTTGCGCTTCGGAACGTTCCTCGCCCCCCACCACCCAACGGGTGAGCATCCGACGCTTCAGTTCCAGCGCGACCTCGACTTCGCCGAGCACCTGGACCGCCTCGGGTTCGACGAGTTCTGGTGCGGCGAGCACCACTCGTCGGGGTGGGAGATGATCGCCTCGCCGGAAATGTTCCTGGCGGGCGCCGCCCAACGCACCCACGACATCATGCTGGGTACCGGCGTGACGAGCCTGCCGTACCACCACCCGTTCAACGTGGCGCAACGGATCGTGCAGCTCGACCACATGAGTCGCGGCAGGGCGATGTTCGGTTCCGGCCCGGGCGCATTGGCGTCCGATGCCCGAACGCTCGGCATCGACCCGATGGTCCAGCGAGATCGCCAGGACGAAGCGCTCGGCGTGATCACCCGACTGCTGCGCGGCGACGACCGCTTCAGCTACGAGAGCGAGTGGTTCACACTCCACGACGCGCGCCTCCAACTGCTGCCGTTGCAGGAGGAACTCCCGATGGTCACGGCGTCGTCGATCTCGCCGTCGGGCATGACGCTCGCCGGCAAGTACGGCATGGGCGTGCTGTCGATCGCATCGAACTCGACTGCGGGCATCCAGGCGCTGCCGACACAGTGGAGTTTCGCCGAGGACGCCGCCGCCGAGCACGGCCAGATCGTCGACCGCAAGAACTGGCGGGTGATGCTCGCGTTCCACATTGCCGAGTCGCGTGAGCAGGCACGCAACGAGGCCGTCGACGGGCTCCATCGCTGGCACAACGAGTACAACGTGTGGACCCTCGGGCGGCCGAACGCCACCCACGTCGAGGACAAGTGGGAGTTGCTGGAGCAGACGGTCGGCAACGGTTCGGCCGGGGCGGGGGCTGGCGTGATCGGCACACCGGACGACCTCGTGGCGGCCGTTCGCCACCTCCAGGAGATCACCGGCGGTTTCGGTGTCGTGCTCGGATTCGCTCACGACTGGGCCAATCGCGAGGCCACGATGCGTTCCTGGGAGCTGGTTGCCCGGTACGTGATCCCGGAACTCAACGGCTACACCGCTGGTCTTCGGGAGTCGCAGGAGTACCTGAACCGGCATCAGGTCGAGTTGATGGCCGGAGCATCGAAAGCGGTCGTCAGCAAGATCCTCGCCAACGACAAGGCCGCCGATGCACTCCAGACGACGATGGAGCAGGCCGCGCAGGCGGCTGCCGCGAAACAGGAGCGGCAATCGGAATTCCGTCCCGGCGGTGGCCTGCCTTCCTCCGTCGACTGAGTCCTTGGCATTTGTGCGGTGTTTCGGGTGGGCCGTCCCACCCAGAATCACGCGCAAACGGGGAGGTCAGTCGTCCTTGAGGGCGACGGCGTTCGGCGTCACGTTCATCTTCGGCTCGTACTCTGCGACCTCGACCACGCGACCCTCGGCACGGAAGGCGTCGCGCAACTGTGTGCGACACCCGTCGCACGGGCCGTAGAAGTCCTCGACGACATCGCCGGCGCAACGGGGGCAGCGGAACTCCATGCGCGTCGACGCTACCGCGCCTACCATCGACCTCGATGCCGTCCGGACCAACCTTCTTCGACGACGAAGACGGCCCCCGATCGGATCGGGCATCAGCGCACCCGGATCGCGCCGAACTCGACGATCGTCATGCGAGCGACTCGAGTCGGCGCGCCCGTGGGCCGAACTTCCTGATCCGGCGAGCGGTCGTGGTCGGCGGGGTGGTCGCCGTGCTCGCCACTGCGTCGATCGTGGTCGGCCAGTTGGTCGGATCCGGTTCCGACGACTCCGCGTCGGGAGCGATCGGCACGGACTGGAACCGTGTGGTGTTGGTCGACGACCGCACCGGGCGCGTGATCGTCGACGACGAGAGTGGAGAGGAGTTGACGCGCATCGAATCCGGGATCAGGAACCCAACGGCAACTGCGGTCGTCGACTCCACACTGCTGGTCGCAGGAGCCGAGAGCGTTGCCGTGATCGATGTCGGCGACGGGAACGTCACCGACATCGAGATGGGCTCCGAGACGATCGGCACGCCTGCCGGCAGCGCCCTCACGATGGTCGCGCCACGACCGGACGGCGGCCGCGCCCTGCTGGTGCATGGCCCGAGCGGCGACGTGATCGACACCGATGAATTCGCGCCGGTGGTCGGTGCCCGCTACGAATTCGCCGATTCACGCTCGGCACCGTCGGGACGTCACGTCCTCGTGACCGATTCCGGCAACTTCCAGAGCGTGTTGCTCTCGTTCGAACGCCAGCAACCGTCCTACTTTCCCGGCCTCGCACTCGCGGTCGACGCCGAACTCGTCGTCACGGCCCAGAACATCGGCAGTGATGCCACCATCAGCGTGTTCGACCACAGCGGTGAACCGATTTCGACGGGCAGGACCGCGTCGGTGCGCGCCGGGATGATCGTCGGCTCCGAAGTTCGGCTCGTCACCGTGGACGGTGCCGTCGTCACGATGTCCTCCAATGGTGAGACGTCCGATGACGCACAACTCGACATCGGCACGGTTGCGTCGGGCGTCGTCGCAACGAGCGGGGACCGATTGATCGTCATCGGCTCCGCCGGAACCGCCATCATCGACGAGACCGGGGCGGTGATCGCGAGCTTCGACGCGCAGCGGCCCGCATTCGACGGTTCGTCACCTGCCGGATCGAACTGCCTCGCGTTGGCGGACACGGACACCGACATCAACACCGACGCCGGGCAGATCGCCCTCATCGACCTCACCGATGGTTCGGTACTGGTCGAGGCAACAGGAACGGAGCCCCTGCTCACCGACGCCTCTGGTTGCGTGGTCGCAGTCCCGACGACGTCCGGGTTCGACGTGTTGACCCATGACGGCGTGCGACAGTTCCGTACCGATGGCCTTGTTCAGGCGATGTCGCTCGACGGCCAGGACGTCGTCACCGAGCGCGACGCCCGGCTGATCCTGATCTCGGCGCTGTCCGGCGAGACGCCGTCGGACGAAGAAGACGACAACGAACCGATCGATCTCGGCCCACGGGGTCGGACCGTGCACTTCACGCAGTCATGACCGCAACCGACCCCGACGACACGCTCGATCACCGACCTGACGAACGACCCGACGAACGACCCGAAACTGACCACGATCGCGGTGGAGCGCCCAGCCGTGAGTTCATCGAGATCGTTCGCTCCGACACGGTGTGGCGATTCGAGCGCGACTTCCTCGAGTCGAACTGGACCTGTCTCTTCGGGCGCGGCTGCAAGGGCATCCTCGACCATGACGCCACCGAGCTGAACCAGGGATGCTGTTCGCTCGGCGCCCACTTCGGCGACGGTCCAGCCGGAGTGGCAGAGGCGATGAATGTCGCTGCGTACGCGGCGATGCTCACCCCGGAGCAGTTCCAGTTCCACGCCGCCGCCAACTCGCAGCCCGACCGCGAACCCGACGACCCCGACGCCGACGCAGCGACGGGCATCTTCGGCAACGAGGAACGGACCCACACCCGCCTGGTCGACGGCGCCTGCATCTTCCTCAATCGGCCCGGGTTCGCGGGCGGCGAGGGCTGTGCGCTCCACATCGCGGCGGTCGAATTCGACGAGTCACCCACCGAGTGGAAGCCGTCGGTGTGCTGGCAGCTCCCGCTTCGGATCGACTGGCAGGAACTCGACGCCGACACCGAGCAGGCCACCGTCCGGCGCTGGACCCGCGCGGACTGGGGTGATCACGGCCGAACGATGGCCTGGTGCTGCACCGAACGAGCCGACGGCGCCGAGGCCTACTGCGGCGACGAGCAGGTGATCGACTCGATGTCCGACCCGCTCCGGGCGCTCGCCGGCGACGAGGTGTACGTGGAGCTCCGCCGCCGCCTCTGACGTCGAAGCCAACCCCGAAATGGCCCGCGAGTGTTGCGCCACGCGCAACGTGAGCAGGATTTTTCGGGGTTGGGGTTCAGTTCGAGCGGAGCATCCGGCCGGCGAGGGCGCCGGTGTGTTCACCGTGATCCATGAACACCTCGCCGTTGACGAGCGTGTAGTCGTAGCCGCTCGATGCCTGAACGTAGCGTCCCGCCCCGTTGGGAAAGTCGTGGACGTACTCGGGGACCGGCAGGTGCAACCCTTCGAAGTCGATCACGTTGACGTCGGCGAACGCACCGACCGCAAGACGACCGCGATCGGTCACACCGAACAGGTCCGCGGTGTCGGACGTGAGCCGCCGCACCGCCTCCTCGACGCCCCAGCGCTGGCGTTCGCGCACCCAGTAGGTCAGCAGGAACGTCGGTTGGCTCGCATCCATGATCTGGCTGACGTGGGCGCCCGCGTCGGCGAGGCCGAGCGTCACGAGCGGATCGTCGAGCATCGCTTCGACCGCACCGAGATCCTGGTTGAGGAAGGGCATGTTCGCAACGAGTGCGCCATCGGTCTCGAGCACCAGCTCGATGAATGCCGCTGCCGGGCTCACGCCACGCTCACCTGCGATCGCTGCAAGCGACGTCGAGGGGTCGCAGTCGTAGCGGGCGCCGTCAGTCGGCAGCACGAACACCTCGTCGAGATTCAGCGGCGTGCCGTGTACGTCGGCCTCGGAGATCAATGTCTGGCGGAACGTGGCGTCGCGAACCATCTGCAGTTTGCGACCGTTGACGGCGGCTCGGAGTTCCTTCCACGACGGCGCACGATCGAACGGCGTCCGCGTCTCGAGGCCGAACAGGATGCCGACCCCCCGAGCGGTGGTCTGGGGCCGCACGTTGGCGCCCGCTTCGTTCTCGGCCTTGACGAAGTCGATCACCCGCTCGTAGAGATCGGGTCGACGATTGCTCTGGGTCAACCCGAAGCTCACGGGTCGGCCGCTGCGTCGGCTGATCTCGCCCATCAGGGCGACCTCGGCACGCGAATTGTCGTAGGCGTCGTTGTCTCGTTCACCGAGTCGCATCGCACCCTCGAACACGCCGGCACCGTGGTCGCGCAGCACTTCGGCGAACGCCAGCAACTCGTCGGCGGCGGCGTAGGTCCCCGGAACCGGTCGACCGTCGGGCACCTTGTGCAAGAAGGTGCGGCTCGTCGACACACCCAGGGCGCCGGCGGCCATCGCCTCGTCGAGGAGTCGAGCCATCGCTGCGATGTCGTCGCCGGTGGCTGGCTCCTCGTCCAAGCCGCGGTCGCCCATGACGTAGGTCCTCAGCGCCGAGTGGCCGACCAGCCCTCCGACGTTCGGGCCCTTGGCCAGCCGATCGATCGAGTCGTAGTACTCGCCGTAGGTCTCCCAGTCCCAGGCCAGACCGTCGAGGATCGCATCGGCCGGAATGTCTTCGACGCTCTGCATCATCTCGGCCAGCGTCGTTCGATCGCCGGGACGGCAGGGTGCGAAGGTGACCCCGCAGTTGCCCATCACCACGCTGGTCACGCCGTGCCAACAACTCGACGTGCCGATCGGATCCCAGGCGAGCTGCGCATCGAGATGTGTGTGGATGTCGACGAATCCGGGCGTGACCAGTCGGTCGGTGGCGTCGAGGGTCCGATGGGCGTTCCCGGTGATCCCGCCATCGGCTGCGGCGACCACCTCGACGATGCGGTCGCCGACGATGCCGATGTCGGCGACACGCGCCGGCGTGCCGGTGCCATCGACGATCGTGCCGTTCCGGATGATGATGTCGTGGTTCATGCCGCCTCGTATGAACTCGGAGAACTCCGGCCCAACTGCTCGGGTTCGACGACGATCATCGACGCCGGCCCCAGGGTCTAGCGCGAGATCATGACAGCACGCACATCAGTCGTGTTCCAGTTCTGTGTCGCGACCGAGCATCGCTCGTGTCAATTTCTGCGGGAGGACCAGCGTCTCAGCGCCGATGGGTGCAAAACCGCAGCTCAGGAACGCTCTCAGCGATGCAGCGTTCCCCGGTGCCACCTGTGCGAATACAACATCGCCGCGAGGGATCAACCCCAACGATTCGCTGATCAGGCGGCGCCCGGCACCACCTGCGTGCGGTCCGGCAACCTCGACCGACACCTCCAGCCGGTCGACCAACCCGCGACCGATCGTGACCAGACCGGTGCTGTCGCCGTGCACGTGCACATCGCGTCGATGTGCGCGCGATCGCACCACACGGGGATGGTTCTCGAGATCATGGCGCTCCGGCAACTGGCCACCGCCGAGACCGCTGGCCACCAGGACTGCGTCGTGCGATCCGATCCAACCCCCGGAGCCGGCAAGCAGGCGAAGGACGTCCGGGTGCGACGCGCCACCGAAGCCATCCGCACCGCGCCGCATCAGGTCGTCGGCATCGGTGTCGGTGAGCACGTACGAGTGACCCGTGAATTCCACGACACCGTGGTGGTCGCCGGCCATCGGTTCGAGGAACTCGACCGCGCCGTCGACATCCGGAAACCGGCCGTCGGCGGTGGCGAGCAGGATGCGGTGAAGCTCGTGCACGACGCCCGAGATTACGGTCGAGCCATGCGTGTCGATGTGATGACGGTGCCGAGAGCGCTCTCGCAGATGGGCCCGCTGGCGCTGCGCACCCAGCAGGCGGGCTTCGACGGGATGCTGTTCACCGAGGGTGGTCGCACGGCCTACACGGCGCTCACCGCTGCCGCGCTCGGTGCACCGGCGCTGGAGATGTCGACGGGCGTGGCCGTCGCATTCCCCCGCAGCCCCATGATCACTGCGCAGCTCGCGTGGGAACTCCAGGAACTGACCGGTGGATGCTTTCGCGTCGGTCTGGGCACGCAGGTGCGGACCCATGTGGTCAGGCGTTACGGCGTGGAGTTCGAGCGACCCGGTCCTCGTCTGCGCGACTACGTCACGGCGGTCAAGGCGTGCTTCGCCGCATTCCGCGGAGAGCCCCTCGACCACCACGGCGAGTTCTACGATCTCGACTTCCTCAGTCGCCAGTGGAGCCCCGGCCCAATCGACCAGCCCGACCCGAAGGTCGACATCGCGGCGGTCAATCCCTGGATGCTGCGCATGGCCGGCGAGGTGGCCGACGGCGTCCACGTGCACCCGATCGGCGAGCCCGGCTACCTCGACCGCCACGTGGTCCGACGCTACGGCGTCGAGTTCGAGCGACCTGGCCCTCGCCTGCGCGACTACGTCTCGGCGGTCAAGGCGTGCTTCGCCGCATTCCGCGGCGAGCCACTCGACCACCACGGCGAGTTCTACGACCTCGACTTCCTCACCCGGCAGTGGAGCCCTGGCGCGATCGACCAGCCCGA
>JBGTIA010000150.1:0-1724 GCA_041745835.1 Ilumatobacteraceae bacterium
CTCCAAGGTGCTGTTGCACCCGTAGTTCCGCTGCCGGCGAAGCTCGCACCAGCAGTACTCCGCGTGCTGGCGTAGCGCGCCGACGCAGGCACAGCTCGTCGAAGGGGCTTGATGTGGGGCGGGCCGAACGTCCGCTGATACTGGGAGAGTGAAATGGGTGATGTCGCGTACGTCTCCGAGGTCCGGGTCGAACGACCTGTTGGCCCGGATCGGTGACGTTGCCTGCGAGTCGGAGTTGCGACGGTCGATCAACTGGCTGGTGGGTCAGTCGCCGTTCGTCGTGTGGTGGGATGCGAGTGCGATGACGCACAAGACAGCGGTCACGATCTCGGCGAGTACCGCAACGGCGGCGTCGGGTGTGGGTGTCCAGCCTTGCTCGGTAAAGCCGAGGATGCCACGGTCGGTGCGGCTGAGCCCGAACGCAACCAGCGTGGCATTCGCAACGATGAGTGGAACAAGGATCGCCCATCGGCTCGCGACGACGAACACGATGACGGCAGCGAACGTCGCGGCGATCGCGTTCAGCACGAAACTGCGGCCGAGGTTCTCGATCGGGACGTCTCGGTAGGCGGTGAGATAGAGACGCAGATGAACGGCACCGATGATGAGCGAGCCGCCGGCGACCGCTGCTCTGAGCACTGTTTGGCGGTTCATGGTGCGACCGTGATGGTTCCACGCATGTATTGATGGATGTCGCAGTAGTAGTCGATCACCGACGCGTCTTGCAGCGTGATGGAGTAGGTGTCGCCGCGTTCGAGATCGGCGGACGCCAGTAGTTGGTCGGAGGTGAAGACGTTGTGGGTGACGTCGTCTTCGTTGGTCCAGGTCACGGTGTCGCCGATGGCCCCACTGATCTCGGGCGGGTCGAAGCTGAACTTGATGATCGTGATCGCGCGGTCCGAGGCGCTCGCCGATGGTGCCACGCTCGACGCAGTCGACAGGACAGGGTCAGATGTGGGGTCGTCAGGACGTGAGTCGCTGTCGGATGTGGTCGCCGCCCCGACGGCGAACGCGCTGGCTGCGATCGTCACGATCGCAGCGAGCGCTGTCACTGTTGCATTTGGCAGGGATTTCACGCTGCGTGTTGTGACCGACGATGACATTGGGCTTGCGAGCACCCCGGGCGGTGCCTGGCTGAGGGGATGACCCAGGCACCGCCCACCGGCTCACGCTGCAGACTTGTCTGTCTTCTGGAACACGTCGGGCACCGGGTACTCCCCGAGCACGAAGAGCAGGATCGACTGATGCTGCTGATCGACGATCTGGATCGATCCCGCCAGCTCGATGGCCTCGGGGGCCTCGAGCAGTGGGATTGCCGCCAGGTAGGTGTGGGAGGCGACCATCTCCAACTCCAGTGCCAGTTTGGCCGCACCGATGACGTCGGTGACCCCCGCGAACTGTTCCGCAACGACCGGAGCAAGCTCGGCGTTCGGTTCGGTGACTTCGTCGGAACCGGATGCGGTGATCACCTCGTTCCAGGAGTCGAGGTGTGCTTGGTGATGCGCAAGCGCAGTCGCGACGTATTCGCCGACGGCGGGTGGCACTTCGCCGAGCGCTCCGCTCGCAGCCGCGTCGGCAGCGGACTGGTATGTCGACACGGCGAGCACTTCGAGACCGGCGGCGAGCTGCGCGATCGCGAGATCGCCCGTGGCTTCGCCATCCGTCGTGGCGGGAGCCTCCTCACCCGCCGTCGTACCAGGTGCAGCCGTAGTGGCCGTTGTGGC
>JBGTIA010000151.1:0-2302 GCA_041745835.1 Ilumatobacteraceae bacterium
CGCAACCGATCGACGCCGACATCCGGGTCGAGTCCGAACTCATCGTCGCGTTGACCGAGCAGAAGTGGGCCTTCTTCGAGATCTCGGCGATCGACCACGACGTCCGCACGTTCGAGGTCGAGTGGAACCAGAAGATGATCGACCAGGACGTGATCCCGAACTCCGCTGTGTACTTCCCCAACTTCCGTCCCCTGGCCAAGCTCACCGCCCTCTGCGATCTCGCCGACCAGATGCTCGATGGCGACGCGACAGCGGTCGGGCACGCACTGTTGCGCAACGACTCACCGACGTTCGCCCCCGGTCGGGGCCCAGCGGACGGCAAGTTGGTCGCCGGCTACGAGGCGATCTGCGAGTGGGCGCCGCACCTCGACGACAGTTTCGTGCCGATCCAGGGGCCGCCAGGTACCGGCAAGACGTTCACCGGCGCGCATGTGATCCGCACGCTTGTGAAGCAAGGCAAGCGGGTCGGGGTCACCGCGGTGAGCCACGCGGCGATCGACAACCTGATGCAGGCCGTCGTCCACCGCTTCGCCGAGGAGGGCGACGAGCTGCGGGCTGTCCGCAAGGTGAAGGACAAGACCAAGGGCGGGGCGGTTGCTGGCATCGACTATCACGACAAGAACTCGGCGTGCGCAACCGGTCCCTACGACGTGATCGGCGGGACGTCGTGGTTGTTCGCCAGCCAGGCGATGCGTGACAAGCCGGTCGATGTGCTGGTGGTCGACGAAGCGGGCCAGCTCGGTCTGGCCGACACGTTGGCGGCGTCGATCTCGGCGACGAACGTGATCCTGCTCGGCGATCCGCAGCAGTTGCCCCAGGTGTGCAAGGCGAGCCATCCGAACCGCTCGGGTGTGAGTGCGCTCGAGCACCTGTTGGGACCCGACGCCCGCACGTTCCCCGACGACCGCGGCGTGCTGCTCGACGTGACGTGGCGGATGCATCCCCACGTGTGCGGGTTCATCTCCGACGTGATGTACGAAGGCAAGTTGACGAGCCACGACTCGTGTGTCGGCCAGACCACTGCGGCGGGCACCGGTCTGCGCTGGATCCGCGCCGAGCACGACGCCAACTCCACGAAGTCACCCGAGGAGGCGGCGATCGTCGTGTCGACGATCGAGGGTCTGATCGGCACCGACTGGACCGACCAGGATGGTGCTACCCGCTCGCTGACGGTCGACGACATCATCGTGGTCACCCCGTACAACGACCAGCGCCGCCTGGTGACAGCGGCGATCCACGCGAACCCGGCGATCGCCGGCGTCGAGGTCGGCACGGTCGACAAGTTCCAGGGTCGCGAGGCTGCGGTGGTGCTGTTTTCGATGGCGACGTCGTCGTCGGCGTTCATGCCCCGCACCGCCGACTTCCTCTTCTCGAAGAACCGCCTCAACGTGGCGATCAGCCGGGCCAGGTGCCTCGCCTATCTGATCTGCACCGACGAACTGCTCGACACCAGGGCCCGGAACGTCGACGACATGGAGCTGATCTCAGCGCTGTGTTCCTTCGTCGAGCGGGCAGCGCCGGAGAACCAGCGAGAGGCTGTCGGCACTCAGAAGTCACTCGCTTGATCGGCTGTAGCAACTCGGTTGCAGTCCTGCGGCCGGGAGTAATCGACGCTCGCAGTCGGCGACCGACCTCGTACGTTGCAGTTCGTGCACGCCGTCACGTTCGACCACTATCTCGCCGGCATCATCGGATTGGGACTCATCCGTCACTGGTACGCCGACGGTGACGCCAACGAGACGCGCCTGACCGAGTTGACCGATGTGTTGTCCAAGCGCGACGCGTTCCCCTATTCGCTCGACCTGACGCCGTCGGAGCGATCGGTGGTTGGTGCAGTGTTGGTGCAGCATCGAGGTGCAGCGGTGCTGCAAGGGTGGATGGATGCGGACGAGTCGACGGCGCAACGTGTTCCTGTCGGCCGCGGTGTGCGCTGCGACAACGTTGGGTTGCGCGCCGTCTGACGACGACGTCGCCTCCGACCGCGATCGCGAACCTGACGCTCCCGCGGACGCGTCGGAAGCGTCGTCGGATTCAATCGACGATCGCAGCGACGAGGCCGATGACGAGCGAGAAGGGGTGCGGGTCGTCGACGGCGACACGTTGGACGTGTCGGGACCGTCCGGCGAGTTCACCGTGCGGATCATCGGGATCAACGCACCCGAGTCGGGGGAGTGCTTCGCCCAGGAGGCGACCGACGCATTGGTTGCGCTGGTGGATGGCAGCGAGTTGGTGCTCGTGGTCGATCGCTCCGACGTCGACCAGTTCGGGCGATCGTTGCGCTACGTCGAGACCGCCGGTGGCG
>JBGTIA010000152.1:0-4022 GCA_041745835.1 Ilumatobacteraceae bacterium
TGTCGCGACCGTGTGCGCCCTTCTCGAACACCACGACGCGGGCGCCCGATCGGGCAGCCTGGATCGCCGTGGCCGCGCCGGCCGGCCCCGCTCCGATCACGGCGATGTCGACTCGTTGCGAACTCACGCCTCAACGCTGCCGGAACGCAGGAGGAAAAGCACCGTTGAGCGCCCGAAGTCACCCCGGCCATTCCCGCGTTGCGTCGGGTTCTCGGTGGGGCGGTTCGCCCGAATCCGCACACAAACGTCGATGGCGACGGAGGGGCTGGCAGGTTGGGGTGTCGGAGTTCGATGGTCGGCGACGATGATGTCGGTGATGGGGACGCCGCCACCGACGATCGATCACGGCGCGATGCTGCTGGAGATCTACGACGATGCCGTCGGAGAAGTGTTCACCTATCTCCGGTCGCGCTGCGGCGGACGTGCGTTGGCCGAGGACCTCACCGCGGACACGTTCCTGGCTGCCGTCGGCCAGATCCGCCGAGACGCCGTCGAGGAAGTGACCGTTGCCTGGTTGATCGGGATCGCACGTCACAAGCTCCTCGACGAATGGCGACGCACCGCCCGCCGCCCCCGACCGCAGCGATTCGACGACGACGGCAGCGCTTCGGATCGGACCATCGACGAGGTGGACCAGTGGGACGTGATCCTCGACCGCCATGTCGTCAGCGACGTGATGGCCGAGCTCGGGCCACACCATCGCTCGGCGCTGACGTTGCGGTACTTCGACGGATTGGCAGTCCCCGAGGTTGCGGCCCATCTCGGCCGAACGGTCGAGGCGACCGAGACCCTGCTGGTTCGAGCACGCCGTCGATTCCGAGCCGTGTACGAGCACCAGCAAGGAGGTGTGTCATGACCGAGGCCGGCAATCCGTTCGAGCAACTCGCTGCGACCACCGACGAGCGTATGGATCCGGTCTTCGCCGCCCGCCTCCGTGCCCGGGTGCAACGAGCACTCGGCTCGACGCCCGAGGGCGTCAGCATCGAACTCCCCACACGCGCCATCGCCGGGTCCGACGACCCGTCGACCGACGTGACGACGACCGACCTGTCGCAATCGCAGGCTGCGGCCGCCGATCCCCGAACCGAGAGGAGCACCACCATGTCCGAGGTCAACAAGGCCCAGGTCATCACCCCGTACATCTGTGTCCACGACGCCAACGCCGCGCTCGACTGGTACCGCGAGTACTTCGGCGCAGGCGTCAGCAACGTGATCCCGTGGGAGGGCAGGGTCGGTCACGCCGAACTCGATGTGGCCGGCGTCGTGTTCTACCTCAGCGATGAAGCACCGCAACTCGGCGTGGTCGCACCGGTCCGGGACGGGTCTCAGAACTCGGTGAGCATCGTGTTGCAGGTGGCCGCCGTCGAGCAGTTCGTCGAGCGGGCGCAGCGCGGTGGTGCCACGGTGCAGCGCCCGATCGAGGAGGCACACGGTTCGCGCAGCGCCTGGATCGTCGATCCGTTCGGCCACCGCTGGAACGTCGGTACTCCCGTGTTCGACACCGACCAGAACGCAGCGCGTCGGGCACCGTCGGAGCCGTACTACATGACGTTGACGACCGCCGACGTCGAGCGAGGCGCAGCGTTCTATGGCGCCGTGCTCGGTTGGGAGTTCCAGGATCAGGGCAACGGTGGTCGCCAGGTGACCAACACGGTGATGCCCATCGGACTGCGACCCACGGCCAACCCGTTCGGCGACACCGAGCCGGGTGAGATCCAGATGTGGTTCACCGTGCGCGACTTCGACGACGCGGTCGAACGCGTCCGCCTGGCCGGCGGCACGGTCCTGGAGTTCAACGCCTGGGATTCCGGACGTGAAGCGATCTGCGAGGACGACCAGGGGGTCACGTTCAAGCTCAGCGAACCCGCGCCCGGCTACGACCGCTGACCCGCCGACCCGGCCCCTGAAACGTCGAGGGCGTAGCGTTTGCCTCATGGCCGATTCGGTGCTGGCACCCGCCGATGTGTTCTGCCGCGCGACGTTGAACTTCGCTGCGCGCACTGATGACTTCGTCGCCGACCCGAGGGAACTGGACATCCTCGAAGGCCGAGCCGCTGAGCTGCCCGGGTGGCAGGACTGTGGTTTCGAACTCGTCGCACACGACTCCTCGGTGAGCGGCTGGGACGACGACGACGAGATCGCAGCCGTCCATCATCGCGAGTGCGAGGAGTTGGCCCGCCGACTCACCGGCTGCGACGTGGCGCTCGTGTCGGGCCACATCAAGCGGGGCCCCGAGTACGCGCAGCTTCACCAGGATCTCGCACCGATCACGTTCGTGCACTCGGACTTCGCGATCGGCTACGACGTGCTTGTCCGGCAGGCGTACGTACAGCCCGATCGCGACGGCCTCACGACTGCGCTCGATCGCAGTGGTTGGACCGCCGAAGACGTCGCTTGCGCCTCGCGGCTCGTGATCCTGCAGTTCTGGCGCAACCTCGGTCCGGCGAAGATGGATTTCCCACTCGCCTGGTGCGATGCCCGCACCGTGAGTCCCGCCGACTCCCGACCGATCCCGGTATCGGACTACGCAGGATCCGGCACCGACTTCGAGGCGTTGGCGGTGCTCGGCCCGATCGAGCCGTCGCCGTACCGTTGGTATGCCTTTCCCGAACTGCGCTCCGACGAGGTCGTGATCTTCCGCACCTACGACACCGAACTGGTCGGGCGCGGTGAGACCTGGTTCACGCCGCACTCGGCGTTCCGGGATCCTGACGTGGAGATCGGTCATCCCGCCCGGTCGAGCATCGAACTCCGGGCGATCTGCCTCTACCGGTGAGCCGATCAGTATGCGGTCGCGGCTCCGCCGTGATCGCTCCGGTGTCCTCGGATGCGCGTCACGACGGACACGACGATCGACCCGACGACGAAGCCGACGACCATCGAGATCACCGTGTTGATCGACCAGGCGAGCACACCGCTGATGGCGGGCACGTCTTCCACCCAGAGCTCTGCATCGTGGACCAGGTCGTACGGGGTGTGCCAACCCAACTCGTGAGCGCCGACGAGCAGGATGTGGCCACCGACCCACAGCATCGCAGCGGTCCCGACGACCGAGAGCACGGCGAGCACCTTCGGCATTCCCTCCACCAGCAGCCGACCCATCCGCTGTGACGACGGCTCGTCGCGCTGCGCCAGACGCAGACCGATGTCGTCCATCTTCACGATGAGGGCGACGACGCCGTAGACGACCGCGGTGATCAGCAACGCGACGACCGCGAGGATGACGGCCCGTGCCACGAAGGCTTCGTCGATCACCTCCTTCAGCGCGATCACCATGATCTCGGCCGACAGGATGAAGTCGGTGCGGATTGCGCCTGCGACCGTCTTCGCCTCTGCCTCCGGCCCGAGCATCACCGCGGGGACCTCGACGACGGGGTGGTCGTCGCCCGGGGCGCCCTGTTTGCCGAAGCGGTGCCGCACCTTCTCGGCGCCTTCGAAGCACAGGTACGTTCCGCCCAGCATCAGGATGATCTCGACCGCGACCGGTGCAATGGCGCTGAGGATCAACGCGGCGGGGAGGATGAACAGGACCTTGTTGCGCAGTGAGCCCGTCGCGATCTTGCGGATGATCGGCAGTTCTCGCTCGGCGGCGAGCCCACGCACGTACGCAGGGGTGACCGCTGCATCGTCGACCACCACGCCAGCTGCCTTCGCACTCGCCCGGCCGGCGGCGGCTCCCACATCGTCGATCGACGCTGCAGCCAGCTTCGCCAGCGCCGCGACGTCATCGAGCAGCGCAGCGAGGCCGCTTGCCATGATCCTTGTCTGATGACGACTCGAACAGAAGTGAAATGCTAGCGACGGTACGAGACCCCGCGCCGATCAACGAGGGAGGGAACGCAACATGGAGATCCGAGGCGTGAAGGCGATCTTCATCGGTGGCGCGTCAGGGTTCGCGCGAGCGACGGCCGAGCGGATCGCTTCCGGCGGCGGCTCGGTGGCGATACTCGATCGCGAGCAGTCCGCCGGTGCGGACGTCGCCGCTGCGTTGGGCGGTACATGGCATCCGACCGACGTGCTGG
>JBGTIA010000153.1:0-12126 GCA_041745835.1 Ilumatobacteraceae bacterium
ACACCGCACTCGCAGCCACCCCCACCAACACCACCGGCACCAACCGAACAGACTGGAACGCGAAAACCAACCCGATCGCCACCTTCGCACCCCCCGGCACCGGACAACACCCACAACCCATCACCCCCACCACCGGCGGACCAGTGCCAGGTAGCGGCGGGCCTTCGCAGCCTCCTCCGACGACTGCGTCTCCGGCGACGACGAGTCCTCCAACGACTACGACAACGACGAGGCCTCCGACGACTACGACGACGAAGCCGCCGACGACAACGACGACAACGACACCTCCGACGACCACGACCGCACCAACACCGGCACCGTCGCGGAAATCACGGTGGTTCTCCCGCTGGTTCCGTGGGTAGGGCGCGCGCCGGGATGGGCCCTGGGCCGAACTGGTAGCTTCCGATTGTGCAGGCACTCGTCACCGGCGTCGCCGGCTTCATCGGGAGCACATTGGCCGGGCAGCTTCTCCGTGACGGTTGGAGTGTTCGCGGGATCGATGCGTTCACGGACTACTACGAGCCGGATCGAAAACGGAGCAACGTTGCTGATCTGAACGGCACGAGGGCGTTCGAACTGGTGGAGGCGGACCTCACTAAGGTCGCGCTGGAGCCGCTTCTCGAGGACGTAACCGTGGTGTTCCACCAGGCGGCCCAACCAGGTGTCAGGCTCTCCTGGGCTGAGGGATTCAACGAATATGTTCGCGCGAACATCGAGGTGACTCAGCGTCTGCTCGAAGCGGTCCGTCGTCGGCCGGTCGAGCGCTTCGTGTACGCATCGTCATCCTCGGTGTATGGAGAGGCAGCGAACTGGCCGACTGCAGAGGAGGATGCGACACGACCGTTCAGCCCCTACGGCGTGACGAAGCTGGCCGGGGAGCATTTGTGTCGCGCGTATGCGGCGAATTTCGAGGTTCCGACCGTCTCCTTGAGATACTTCACGGTCTACGGCCCAAGACAGCGTCCGGACATGGCGACGTATCGCTTGATCGAATGCTCGAGGCATCAACGACGTTTCCCACTATTTGGCGACGGAGGTCAGATTAGGGATTTCACCTACGTCGAAGACGTCGTCGCCGCCAATGTGCTTGCCGCCACACAGGACGTTCCCTCCGGGTCGGTGTTCAACGTCGCTGGCGGCGGGTCGACAAGGCTCATCGAGCTCGTCAGTCTCGTCGGAGAACTCGTCGGCCACGAGGTACCGATCGATTGGCAACCGGCGGAACCGGGAGACGTGAGTCGAACCGGCGGTGACGCAGGTCTCGCCCAGGCCATTCTTGGATGGGTCCCGCGAGTTGGCCTCGGTGATGGCTTGGCCAGGCAGGTGGAGTGGCATCAGGCCAACGTGTGATCTGTCGGGCGGGCTGCCGGTCGACGTCCAGCGCGACCGATGAGAGGCATGGCGAGGATCAGGAATACCGCATGCCCGACACCTTGAGGGACAAACCGCTTGTAGCGACCCGCTGGTGCCCAGATGGTGGAAGGTGATTCGCCCGCCTACATTTCTTGTGATGAAGGTTGTGCCCGCCGAGAGCACTGACTCGAGAAGTGGCTTGCGTGTCCTGCAAGTCGTGACCGATCGAGATCGGCGCGGCTCCCAGGTCTACGCGCTTGATCTGGCCCCTGGCCTTCAGGAGGTCGGTTGCGTGGTCACGACAGTTGCCCTTGCGCCCGGTGAGCACGGCGACAGCCTTCCGATCGAGGTTCTGGGATCGAGACGTCGATCGGCCAGAACGCTCTGGCGGCTGCGGGGTCGTGCTCGGGACCACGACATCGTCGTCGCCCACGGGTCCGCGACACTCATCGCGTGCGCCGTTGCTCTCGCCGGCACTCGAACGCCGTTCGTCTACCGCCAGATCAGTGATCCGCTTTTCTGGGCGGCGACATGGCGGCGCAGGATTCGCGTTGCGGCTTACCTGCGCCGCGCTGAACATGTTGTGACTCTCTCGAGTGGAGTTGCAGCCGAGTTCATGCGCCACTATCGGCTGAGGGCGAACCTCGTCTCCGTGATCCCCAACGCAGTCCCGGGGGAGCGTTTCGCCGCTCCGCCCAGCTGCGACCAGCAGGGTGTTCGCGAACGCCTTCAGGTCCCGGCTGGTTCGCGCATCGCCCTGTACGTCGGAGCCCTGGTGGAAGAAAAGGGAGTGGACCTAGCGATTCGTTCGGTGGCGGATCGTGACGACGTGACGCTCCTCGTGGTCGGTGACGGTCCTCATCGTTCAACGCTGCAGTCGCTCGGTACAGACTTGATGGGCGACCGGATCCGTTTCGTCGGTGCGGTGGACGATCCACGCCCCTTGTACTGGGCGGCCGATGTCCTACTCATGCCGACCCGCGGGGGTGACTCGATGCCGGCCGTCCTGATCGAGTCGGGCCTATGCGGTCTTCCGGCCGTCACCTGTCCTGTAGGCGCAATCTGTGATGTGGTCATCGACCAACGAACCGGGCTAGTGGTGCCAATTGACGATCTTCGAGCGCTCTCGCTCGCCGTGATGAGGGTGCTGGACGAGCCCGGCCTCGCCGAGACGCTTGGCAAAGCGGCCAAGGCGCATTGCGCTGGAAACTTCACAATCGATGCAACTGCGCCGACATGGCAACGGCTGCTCGCCAGGCTGGCGCCACCCACAGCCGGATCGCAGCACCCGAAGGGAAACGGTCCGAGCACGCAATGAGCGTTCTTGCTGGACGTAATGCGCGGGTCGGGCTGCCTGCGATCGTCATCGGGACCTCTAGCGAATGACGTGGAACTGGAGCCCGGTGCCTCAGGCCGGGTTGGTGGCCGGAGTTGGAGGTCGACGCTCATGAAGGTTCTGTACGTGCTCAACAGTCTTGCGCCAGGTGGAACGGAGACCTCGACCGTGCAGATGGCGACGCTTCTTCGAAGACGGGGCGTCGAGGTGAGCATCGTGGTGCTGCGACCCGCCGATCACGAACTTGCCGATCTGGCAGAGAAGGAAGGCGTATCGGTCCGGCGGTTGACGGCTCGCAACCCGCTCAGCGCGATCCGCGAGCTTCGTTCTATCGTCGTGTCAGCTCGACCGAACATCGTGCACACAGCGCTCTTCGATGCAGACCAGATCGGCAGGCTGGCGACGATCGGCCTGCCAGTTGCCGTGGTCTCAAGTCTTGTCAGCACGCCGTACGATCCCGCTCGCGTGCGCGACCCCAACGTGCAGCGCTCGAGGCTTCGACTGGTGCAGGTCTTGGACTCTGTGACGGGTCGGGCCTTCGTGGATGCCTTTCACGCAGTGTCGTCGGGCGTTCGCGACGCCAATTCTCGTGCACTTCGGATTCCTTGCGACAGGATCGTGGTCGCCGAGCGAGGGCGGGACATCGAACAGCTGAAGTCTTCCTCGGCCGGTCCTCGCGCTCGCGCACGATCGACGCTCGGGCTCTCCGCTGGCTCAGAGGTCGTACTGGCGCTCGGTCGACTGGAGTTCCAGAAGGCGCACGTCGATCTCATCGAGTCCGTCAAGTACCTTCGACCGGCGCATCCGAACCTGACGGTCTTGATCGCGGGTAAGGAGGGTTCGGCGTCACCGAGAATTCGAGCAATGCTCGGGTCGGACCCGTCAGCGAGGCAGGTGGTGAGGTTGCTCGGGCACCGAACCGACCTCAGCGACCTTTACAGTGCGGCGGATGTGTTGGCGATTTCATCGCATTTCGAAGGGACCGCCGGCGTTGCACTCGAGGCCATGGCGATGGAGCTGCCTATCGTGTCGACGGACGTTGAAGGTCTTCGTGGCATCCTGGTCGACAACGTGAATGCCATTCTTGTGCGGGCCAATGATCCACCGGACTTGGCACGAGGGCTCGACCTCATGCTCTCGGACTCCATTCTTGCCCGGCGATTGGTGTCTCAGGCGTCGGCAGACTTCGTCGGCCGATTCACACTTGAAGCCTCAGCCGATCGGATGATGGCGTTGTACGAAACAGTCTCACAATCGCAACACCGAACGTGGAGATGAGTGCTTGAGCAGGCGGAGTCCGATGTCGCAGTCAAGTTGGACCCGGGCGATGCCGAAGTAGCTGACGCTCACCTCGTTCTTCCGGTTAGTACGCTCGAATGGAAGCACAATGGAAACCACTTCACCTCTCGGGGCAATCCTTCAACGATGGTGGATCGTCGTCATCCTCGCGTTCGCCGGCGTTGCCATCGGTGGGCTGCCAGCTCCCGCGACGGTGGAGGAGCAAGCGATCACCTACTCCGCTACACACACGATGTTGCTGAACGACCTCTCGACCGCACAGATGGGGGATTCGGCGGTTTCCCCGAGTCAGGTGCAGCTGCTCGCCACGACAGGAGAGGTGCCCGAGCGTGTCGCCGAAGAACTGGGCTTCACAGGGAATCCGCCAACCCTCGCAGCGCAAGTCGCTGTCGAGTTCAGCTTCGAGACGGGGGCATTGACGTTCTCGACAGTTCAAGAGAGTGCTGAGGCGGCCGAACAGATCACCGACGCGTTTGCTGACACCACGAACAGGTATCTGGCAGAGCGCCAAGACATCGCCTACCAGGATCGTGTGGCGACAGCGCTCGACCGCCTGACGGTACTGGAAACCGAACTTGACGAATTGACCGTGCAACTCGGTGCCAATCCGGCTGATCCTGCGTTGCTCGCGCAGCGCGACGCGGTCGCTCGGCAGTACAGCGTGGCGTTCGAGCAGAACCGGGCTTTGTCGAGCGCGCCGCCCGTCCTGGCCTTCACGACCCTCGAACGTGCCCAGGCGGTTCCGATCGTCGATCGTGGTCTGAGCGCTCCGACTTCGCGTTCGGTCCGTGGCGCGATGGGCGGGATCGTTGGCGCAATCCTTGGTGTTGCAATCGCGTTCGTACTCGGACGTCTCGACCGGCGGATCCGTACTCGCGAGCAGGCCGAGGAAGTCCTCGGGATGCGTGCCCGAGTGGCGATCCCGAAGACACGTGATCCGCAGCGCGACAAGCTGATCGTCACGGAGCGTCGCCATGACCCGTTGTCCGACAGCTACCGCACGGTGCGCAATGTGGTCGGCTTCGTGCAAAACTCGCTCGAGCCCGTTGATCGAGCCCGTGTGACCATGGTCGTCTCGCCGGGACCGGGCGACGGAAAGACCTCGCTTGCAACCAACCTCGCAGCCGCCTTCGTCGAGTCGGGCATGCGCACGATTGCAGTGAACACCGACTTCCGCCGGCCCCGGCTCGGGCGTGCGGTCGACGGCGATCAGCAGATACCGCACCCGTTCACGATCGAGGATCTCTCGGTGCTGGCCCCGAAGTCGCTACTGACCCGAACCGAGCTTCCCGGGCTCCTCATGATGGATCTGAGCAGCATCAACGGATCCGCCGGCGAGTTGGTGCGCGCCACCGCGTCGATGATGCCGACGTTGGCGGACACCGCCGACTCGATCGTGGTCGACACGTCACCGGTCGGTGTCACCGCCGAGGTGCTCGAGATGGTTCCGTTCGCCGACGTGATCGTGGTGGTGGTTCGCATCGGGCACACGCCGATCAGTGCGGCGAGGCGGGCCGTCGCTGTGTTGAAGGACGTCAGCAACGCCCCGATCCTGCTCGTGGTCAACTCGGTGAAGGCGGAACGAACGCCGTACTACGACTATCAAGATGGTCGGAACGCCTCGGTCGAGGGCAACGGATGGCGATCCAAGCTTCGCCCCGGGCGCAAGCCGACCGAGGAGCTCGAACGGATCGGCTGACCGTCGTCGTGGGTGTGACGTGAACGGACGCGTCGTTGAGGTTCTCCTCTTCTCCTGTGGCATGGTCTACCTCCTCGTCCTCGGGTGGTCGATCACCAACCTGAGCTACGACCTGTGGGGGGCGCTCGTGCTGCTCCCGCCGTTGTCCTTGCTCGGGGTGTTGGGCCTTCGTCGGATGTTTCCCGGCGACCTGCGCCCGATCGCCACGATCATGTCGATCGGGCTGGGCTTCAAGTTCCTCGGTGCCGGCGCAAGGTACTGGGTCGGCTTCGAGGCGTATGACGGTGGCATTGACGCTCAGCGGTATCACGAATTTGCCGTCCCTCTGGCGACCGGCGTTTGGGACGGCGAGATCGGTGTGCTCGACCTTCTGCCCGAGGAGACGGGTACCCCTTTCATGGATGGGATCGTGGCGATCGTCTACGCCCTGTCCGGAGCGAGCAAGCTCGGCGGGTTCTTGGTGTTCTCGTGGCTGGCGTATTGGGGCACGGCGTGGTTCGTGAAGGCGGCATGTGTGGCGGTGCCTGGCCTCATGCAACGCCGCTACGCCGTGCTGTGCATTCTCGCCCCGAGCCTCGTCTACTGGCCCTCGTCGATCGGCAAGGAAGCGTGGATGCTGCTCACGCTCGGCTTCGCGACCTACGGCATCGCATCCCTGCTTGCTCGGCGCGGCGTCGCCGGCCCGGTGGCCGTCACCATTTCCGGACTCGTCGGTGCTGCCATGGTGAGGCCGCACATGTCGGCACTCTGGATGATCGGCGTCCTTCTGGCACTGATGGTCCTGTTGTTCTCCAGGGCCGGGCCGGACCAGAAGGGAAGCTCTGCGAGCCAACGATTCATCGTGATCGGCGTGATCGGCGTCGCAGCCGTCGGTTTGGTGCTCGCTGCCGGACAGACGCTCGACTATCTCAACTTTGGTGACGACGAGGCGGGCGGCGCCGACACGGTCACGGCGATCATCGACGAGACGACCCGCCGCACTGTCCAGGCGCAGTCGAACTTCGCGCCTCCATCGATCGAGAATCCTGCGAACTGGCCGTTCGCTGCGGTCCGGACCCTGACGCGACCGCTCCTGATCGAAGCCCGCGGGTCGGGTCAGCTGCTCTCTGCCCTCGAGATGACCGTGCTCATCGGGATAGCTCTGATGTCAGGTCGCCGATTGCTCAATCTCCCGAAGCTCGTCATCACCGTCCCGTTCATGACTTTTGCGATGACCGTGACGTTCTTCGGAGCCTTGGCCTTCACGAGCTTTGCCAACCTGGGTGTTCTGACGCGTCAGCGAGCCTTGCTGTTTCCTTTCATGCTCCTGTTGCTGTGTCTGCCGGAACCGACCAAGCGTGTTCGTCGACGGCGTGGTGGGCGCCCGCCGTCGTGGTTTGTCGCACAACCGGCAAAGGACTTGCTCCCGGAGACTGTTCCCACGGGAAGTCCTCCTTCGGACGATCGTTTCGACGTACCGGTCTCGAGGTCGCCGACCAGGCTCCGCTCGTTCGCGCATCTCGACCGGGCGATCGCGATCGACAATCTCGCATCGGCGGGCTTCGCTCCGCCGAAGCGTCGGGGAGACGACATCGATTGGGGCTTCGACGCTCAGAGTTCGGCGCCGTCTGCGAAGCTCGGCCCGTCCTCCCGGCGCAGCCAGTGAAGCTGGTCATCCAGATCCCATGCTTCAACGAGGAGGAAACACTCCCGTTGACGTTGGCGGACCTCCCGCGTGAGGTGCCGGGCTTCGACGTCGTCGAATGGCTGGTCGTTGACGACGGCAGCACGGATCGCACCTCCGAGGTGGCGGCGGCGCTGGGTGTCGACCACATTGTCCGGCACCCCCGGAACCGGGGGCTTGCCGCCGCATTCCTGACCGGCCTCGACACTGCATTGCGCGCCGGGGCCGACGTGATCGTGAACACCGACGCCGACAACCAGTACGACGCGAGTGGCATCCCTCGCCTGGTGAGTCCGGTGCTCGACGACGGCGCCGACGTGGTGGTGGGGGAGCGGCCGATCGAATCCATCCCGGAGTTCTCCGGGGTGAAGAAGCGACTTCAGCGCGTCGGGAGCTGGGTGGTCCGCAAGTTCTCGGGCACCGAGATCGCCGACGCAGCGAGCGGGTTCCGTGCATTCAGCCGGGAGGCCGCGCTGCGACTCCAGGTGTTCGGCCGCTACACCTACACCCTCGAGACGCTCGTGCAGGCCGGGGCTCTCCACCTCACGGTGACGTCCGTGCCGATCGCGGTGAACCCACAGACACGTGAGTCACGGCTCGTGCGCAGCAGCTCGCAGTACGTGCGGCGGTCAGCGGTGACCATCATCCGCAGCTTCGTGCTGTACAAGCCGTTCCGGTTCTTCTTCCTCGTGGGCCTGGTCCCGTTCCTGCTCGGCCTAGCACTGGTGGCGCGCTGGGTGCTGCTGTTCTGGACGGAGGACGAATACCAGAGCCGGATCCCGAGCCTTGTCGCCGCGGCGGTCTTGATGATCGTCGCATTTCAGATCTGGATGCTGGCCCTGCTCGCCGACCTCCAAGCCGTCTCTCGTCGCCTCCTCGAAGACCTCACCGTCCGCATGCGCCGCGCCGACCTCGCAGCCGCTGGCTCGGACCCGCCGAGCTCGACCGACCCTCCGGGCCCGACAGTTCCTCCAAGGTGACTGAATCGCCGGCTGCCGCACCTCTCGGCCGGTGTCTCGCCTTGGTCACGGAATCCGTGGACAGTCCACGGTTTCCGTGACCGAAGCGTTGGTGCGGGCGTCCTCGAAAGCGGCTTCCGGCTTCGTCACGCGACGTCGGCATGCGAGGGGTCGGCCGCTACGGTGAGGCCACGTGCTCGTAGCCACCGACCTCCACAAACGCTTCGGCGACGTCGTGGCCCTCGACGGATGCAACCTCAGCGTCGAGCGGGGCCGCATGCTCGGATTCCTCGGGCCCAACGGCTCGGGCAAGACCACCACGATGCGAGCGATCTTCGACCTCGTCCGCCTCGACTCCGGCTCGGTCACCTGGGACGACCAGCCGATCGGCCGTGAACAGCGGGTCAGGTTCGGCTACATGCCCGAGCAGCGTGGCCTGTACCCGAAGATGCGGATCTCTGACCAGCTCGTCCACCTGGCCCGCCTGCACGGCATCGAGGCCGGCGAGGCCGCCGCCGCCACCAAGCGCTGGCTCGACGAGTTCGGTCTCGAGGACCGCGCCGATCACGCGCTCGAGTCGCTGTCGCACGGCAACCAGCAGCGTGTGCAACTCGCCGCAGCGCTCGTCCACGGCCCCGAGTTGCTCGTGCTCGACGAACCCTTCTCGGGCCTCGACCCGCTTGGCGTCGACTCGATGGAGCGTGTGCTCCGCGATCTCGCGGCCAACGGCGTGGCGATCGTCTTCTCGAGCCACCAACTCGATCTCGTCCAGTCGATCTGCGACGACGTCGTGGTGGTGCACCAAGGTCGCGACATCCTGTCGGGCACGTTGTCGGAGCTGCGGTCGTCGAGTGGGCGTCGGCACGTCGAGGTCGAGTTCGACCAGCACGGCGCGAGCGATGGTGCGGGCGTCGGCGCAGTCTCAGGTAGTGGCTGGGATCCCACCAGCGCCATCCCGGGAGCCGAGGTCGTTCCGTCGCCCCCGGGACGAGTGCGGCTACTCGTGCCCAGCAACACCGAACCGGCCGACGTGCTTGCCTCGGCGCGGGCTGCGGGCGTGGTCGCCCAGTTCACCTTCGAACCGCCCAGCTTGTCGGAGCTGTTCCTCGAGGCGGTGAATTCGTGACCCCCCGCCTGCTGTCGAGCTCTTCCGCGATTCGGGTGGTCGCCACCCGTGAGATCCGCGAGCGCCTGCGCGCCAAGTCGACGAGATGGGGAACCCTCGTCCTCGTACTCCTCGCCGTCGGCCTGGTCGTGCTTCCTCAGTTCCTGCCCGACGACGACGACCCCGAGTGGACCGTCGCCATCTCGGGTGCCACTCCCGCCGCGTTCGACGACGCCATCGAGTCGATCAACGCGGTCGATGCGGCAACGATCACGCTGGAGCGCACCGACCTCGACCCCGAGGTGGCCGCCGTCGACGACGACATCGATGCGGTGCTCGTCGATGGCACGTTGCTCCTCTCCGACGACGGCGTGTCGCAACGCCTGGAAGCGCTCCTCACCACCGCAGTCGCGCAGGCACGTCTCACCGACGAGCTCGGGGCGCTCGGGATCACGCCCGAGGAGGTGGCGGCCCTCGCCGGCCTCGAACCGCTCGAAACCCGCACCATCGAGGACGACGACGACCGGTCGGCTCGAGAAGGCGTCGCAGCGATTGGCACGATCGTGTTGCTCATCGCGATCGCCAGCTACGGCGGTTGGGTGCTGACCAGCGTGCTCGAGGAGAAGTCGAACCGGATCGTCGAGATCGTCGTGTCGGCCATCCGACCCTCGGAGCTCTTGGCGGGCAAGGTGATCGGCGTCGGGATCGTCGGCATCGCCCAGATGATCGTGGTGCTCGCTGCGGCTGCGCTCGCCGTGGTCGCCACGGGGGAGTTGCCCGGCATGCCGGACTTCGTGCCTGGTGCCGTTGCCGCGTCGCTCGGCTGGTTCGTCCTGGGCTTCCTCTTCTATGCCGTCGGGTATGCCGCGGCCGGATCGCTCACCACCCGCCAGGAAGATGCCCAGAGCACGGCAGCGCCGCTGTTCGTGAGTGTGATGGTCGCGTACATGGTGTCGCTGCTGTGGATTGTGCCGAACCCCGACACCACGGTGTCGCGGGTGCTCTCGTTGGTTCCGCCGATCACCCCGCTCGCGATGCCCGCTCGGGTGGCGAGCGGGACTGTCGAAGCGTGGGAGATCGTGCTCGCCATCGTGCTGATGCTGATCGCAATCTGGCTGATGATCCGCTTGGCGTCGCGCATCTACACGAATGCGCTGCTCCACAGCGGCGGCCGGATGAAGGTCCTCGCCGCCTTCCGCGGCCGCTGATCTTCACTCGTCCGGAGAAATCCTCTTCTCGTGTTGACTCGGTGATCGAACATGTGTACGATGACCGTCAAGTTATCCCGTTCGAGTCGACGGGCCCGTGGCGACGGGATGCACGACTCCCTTTCAACCGACCGACACACGCCGACCCTGTAGCGGGTGGTGTGGTGACGAAGTGGGAGGGGGTGTGTGATGTTTGATCCTGGGATTGTCCCGGTGGTGCAGTCGCTCGTGGATGTTGACATCGAGTCGGCGTCTCGTGATGAACTCGATTCGGCGGTGGCGTTGTCGGAGCGTGTTCGGGCGTGGCTGGATGCGTGTGATGTGGCGGTGTGCCGACGAGCGAAGGCGTTGTCGGCGGCTGATCCGGCGTCGTCGTCGTCTCGTGCTGATGCGCAAGAGATGTTGTCGAACAAGGGTCGCCGTCATGATCGTGACACGCGTGCCGCGGTGGGACGTTCGGAGGTGTGTGAGCGGATGCCGGGCTTCGAGTCCGGTCTGGTCGATGGCACGATCACCGCAGCACACGTTGACGCGGTGGCTGCGGCCACGCGTGGGTTGACGGCTGCGGAGCGTTCGGTGGTCGACATGCATCAGCGGGACCTGTTGGTGGCGGCGCGCGGGTCGTCGGTGGCCGGGTTTCGTCATCGGGCCCGCGAGATCGTCGAGGCGTGTACCCGCACCGCCGGCGATGACGGCACGGAGCGATTGGATCGTCAGAAGCGCAAGCGCAGGTTGTCGCGGTGGACCGATCGTGACACCGGCATGTGGAAACTGTTGGTCGAGCTCGATCCCGAAGCCGGCGCGAAAGCGTCGAGCGCGATCGACGCCAAGATCGCCGGGCTGCGCCGACGTGAACCCAACGCCGGGACACCGATGGACTGGCTCGCCGCCGACGCCGTCGTCGAACTCCTCACCGGCGCCGGCTCCGGCTCGAACGGTGCCGACGGTCCCGCCGGTGCTGGGAACGTCATCGGCTCGGACGGTTCCGATGGTTCGAGCGGTGCAGCCGGTTCGAGTCATGCGGGTTCGGGGGATCCGGATCTGCGGCGGGTGCCCGAGATCTGTGTCCACGTCGACCTGGCCACACTCGTCGACGGGTTGCACGAGCACAGTGTGTGTGAACTGGTCGATGGGACCCCGATACCGGTGTCGACGGTGCTGCGGTTGTGTTGCGAGGCCGACATCGTGCCGATCGTGATCGCCCCCGACGGCCAGGCCGTCGACGCCGGACGATCCCAACGCACCGCCAACCGCAAACAACGCCGGCTACTGCGATCGATGTACCGCACCTGCGCCCATCCACACTGCACCATCGCCTTCGATCACTGCGACATCCACCACGTCAAACCGTGGGAACAACTCGGACGATCCGACATGGACGACATGGTCCCGCTGTGCAAACCACACCACCACCTCGTCCACGAGGGCCGCTGGAAACTCACCATGTCCCCCGACCGGGTCATCACCCTGCGCCGCCCCGACGGCGCCATCCACTACACCGGCC
>JBGTIA010000154.1:0-2979 GCA_041745835.1 Ilumatobacteraceae bacterium
GCGGTGCCCTCGATCAGCGTGACGTTCGGGGTGCCGCTCGCTCGGTAGTCGCGTCCGCTCGATGCAATCGGATCGATCAGACCGAACACCCGATCGCGGATCGCCGACCAGTTCGCACCGTTGAACGTGGTGTCGATGCCGAGCTTCGTCGAGGTCTGTGCGGCGACGGCCACATCGGCGGGGTAGACGAACATCTTCGACGGGATGCATCCACGATTGAGGCAGGTACCACCGAACACATCTCGCTCGACGAGCGCAACGTTCCAGTCGTCGAGGTACGACGGAATCGAGTTGCCCGATCCGCTCCCCACGATGATCAGATCGAACGCCTCGGTGTCGGTCTCGTTGCTGCTCACGACGCAGAGCAACCCCGCGCCCTCCACATTGCTTCCCGCTCGCGGTCCCCGATGCCCTGGGCACGGAGGACCGCGAGCGACATAGGGTGAGCGTCGTGATGGAGCGACGGACGGGTGACGGGTTCATGCAGTGCAGCGACGGCCACGTGCGCTGGGGTGTTTTCGGAGCCGCCGGTGTGGTGTTCGTCGTCCGCAACACCCACGGTGAACCCCTGGTGATGCTCCAGAAGCGCTCGGCAATGGCGCACGAGGGCGGCAACTGGTCGTGCGCCGGCGGCGCCCTCGATCTCGGCGAAACCCCCTACGAAGGTGCCCTGCGTGAGGCCGCCGAAGAGGTCGGCGCTCCCACGGACACGCCCCGCCTGCTCGGTCAATATGTGTTCGAGCCCGCCACCGACTGGCGCTACACCACCGTAGTCGTCGAGGTCGATGAGCCATTCGGAGCATCGATGAACTTCGAGACCGACGAGGTCGAGTGGTTCACGCCCGACTCCGTCGAGCAACTCCCCCTGCACTTCGGCTTCGCCGCTGCGTGGCCGCACCTCCGAGAGATCATCGAGCGATGAGCACCACGACCACCATCAGTGCCACCAGCACCCGGACCGTGCACGGAACCTGTCACCACGATTGTCCCGACAGCTGTGGCTGGACGGTGACCGTCGACGACACCGGTCCGTCACCCGTTGCCGTGAAGCTGCGCGGTCGCCCCGATCATCCGTACTCCGCCGGTGAGCTGTGTCCCAAGGTCAACCGCTTCCTCGACCGCGTGTACTCACCCGACCGAATCTTGCATCCTCTGCGTCGCGTCGGGCCGAAGGGGTCGGGCGAGTTCGAGCAGATCACCTGGGACGACGCACTCGGCGAGATCGCGCGGCGCCTGCATGACGTGATCGACATGCACGGCGCCGAGGCCGTGCTGCCGTTCTCGGACGCTGGCAACCAGAGCCTGCTGTCGATGATGGGGATCAACGCCCGGTTCTTCGCACACATGGGCGCATCGAAGCTCGAACGGGCGATCTGCGGACCGACCGTCGGCCACGGCATGCGGATGACGAACGGCTCGGGGCGCGGCATGGACGCCCTCGAACTCGAGCACTCCAAGCTCATCGTGCTGTGGGCGACGAACACCAAGTTGACCAACCGACACCTCTGGCCCACGATCGAACGTGCCATCGGTCGCGGAGCCCGCCTGGTGGTGATCGACCCGATCCGCACGCTGACCGCTGACGCGATCGACGAGACGCGTGGCGACCGGTTCATCCAACCGCTGCCCGGTACCGACATCGCCATGATGCTGGCGATGATGCACGTCATCATTCGCGACGGGCACACGAACGACGCCTGGATCGCCGAACACACGACCGGCTTCGACGAACTCAGCGCAGCCGTTGCCGAGTGGACACCCGAGCGAGCGGCCGCGGCGACCGGAATCGAAGCGGAGGTCATCGAGCAGTTGGCCATCGACTACGCGACGATCCGACCGGCTGGCATTCGCACCCTGATCGGTGCCGAACACCACGAGAACGGCGCGATGTTCTACCGCACACTCGCATGTCTCCCGGCACTCACCGGCGCCTGGGCCGAGCGTGGTGGCGGCATTGCGAAGAGCGTGGGCTCGTACAGCGATGCGCTCGTCGACGGCGTGGCCCTGCTCCGACCCGACCTCGAACGCGCAGACGGCCGCCCCGAACCGCGCACACTGAACATGAGTCGTCTCGGCGAGATCCTCACCGCGCCGCATGCCGGCGAAGCGGCGGGTCCCGCGGTCCACGCGTTGATCAACTGGAACTGCAACCCATTGGTGACGGTGCCCCAGGCAGAGCTGATCCGCCGGGGCCTCGAACGAGACGACCTTTTCACCGTCGTGCACGAGCAGTTCCTCACCGACACGGCCCGCTACGCCAACATCGTGCTCCCCGCAGCGACCCAGATCGAGAGCGACGATGTCGTGATGCCATGGGGACACCTCTGGATCGGCTGGAACGAGGCGGCGATCGATCCGCCGGGCGAGGCCTGCGCGAACACCGAGCTGTTCCGCCGGCTGTCGCAGGCCATGGGCTACACCGAACCGTCGTTGTTCGACGACGACGACACGCTGTTGCGCTCGGCGCTGCCGAGCGTCGATCTCGACGAGTTGCAGCGCGTCGGATGGGTGCGCGCACCGTACCCCGACGATGGTCGCCCGTTCGCCGACGGCGCGTTCGACACGCCGTCAGGCCGCGTCCACCTCGCCTCTGACCAGCTCGAGCGGATGGGACAACCACGCGTCCCCGTGTACGTCCCACCTCGCGAGGGCCCCCACGGTGATCCGGCACTCCTCGAGCGGTACCCCTTGCAGCTGCTCACCCCCAAGCACCACACGCGTTTCCTGAACTCCGGCTACTCGGACCTGCCCAAGCACGGACCGGCGGAGGGTGGCCCGTTCGTCGAACTCGGTTCGCACGATGCTGCGGCACGGGGCCTCGGAGAGGGTGCCCTCGCTCGCATCTGGAACGACCGGGCGTCGGTGACGGTCCCGGTCAAGATCACCGACCGGCTCCCGCGCGGCGTCGTTGCGATTCCGTTCGGGTGGTGGAGCCGTCACCATCCCGACGGCCGCATCGCCAACAGTCTCACCAACGAC
>JBGTIA010000155.1:0-2277 GCA_041745835.1 Ilumatobacteraceae bacterium
CGTGTGGGCCGACGTCGGTTCGAACACCCACCAGTTGACGCGCCCACCGCCGGCGGAGGCGACCACGTCGAGGGCCGCCTCGATCAGTTCCGGGCCGAGGGTGGCCATCTCGTAGCGATGATGCGGGTGGATGACCAACTCGAACGCGTGGGCGTCATTGCCGCGGGAGATCTGCGCGTAGGCGACCGGATGGTCGTGGCCGGGTTCCGAGGCGAGGAATCCGGCGAATCCGTCGAGGCCGCCGTTGACCAGGTCGAGGTAGAGATGATCCGAGAGCGGCCGTCGGCCGTCGGCTCGGGCAGCGGCGTCGAGAAGTTCGGAGACGCTGGCGATGTCGTCGCTCGCCATTTGGCGCTTGATTTCGAGACACCGCATGGGCCGAGGGTACCGGTGCGAGTCGACTGGGGTTATAGTTCGTGTCAAACCAGGTTCCCGCCACCTGGTTGCTGCGACGGTTGGGATCCGCCTCCCGACCTCGCGCCAGCGACGGCCCCTCTCACGAGGGGTCGTCGCTACTTTTTCGCCTCGTATCCCCGTTGACCTGGGGAGTTGGTCCTCTGCTGGCGTTCAATCGCAGGCTCTGATGGCCCGGACCAGGGTCCGTTCGGCGTTGCGCAGCTGTCGTTCGGCCTCGTGAATGGCTGTGACGACGTCGTCACGCTCCGTGCCGATCCACGGTTCGGCGAGCCCGGCCACCCGGGTCCGGTACTGGGCCACGTTGTCGGCGATCGCGGACAATTCGGCAGCAGTCGACTCGGTGGATCCGGCCATGTCGCCAAACCCTACCGGGAGGCCGACCTGGCCTCCCTCTACACTTCGCCCGGTGATTTCCGTCCGTGACGACCTCCGCGCGCTCGAGGGTTACCACTCTGCACAGGTCGACGTCCGCGTGCGGTTGAACACCAACGAATCGCCCGAGCCACCGCCGGCGGCCTTTCGTGACGCCGTGGCCGCCGAGGTGTCGCGGGTCGACTGGCACCGTTATCCCGATCGGTCTGCCACCGAGTTGCGAAAGGCGATCGCCGACATGCACGGCGTCGACCCGTCGCAGGTGTTCGCAGCGAACGGGTCGAACGAGGTGCTGCAGACGGTGTTGCTGGCGTACGCCGGACCGGGTCGCACGGTCGCCACCTTCGAGCCGACGTATCAGATGCACGCCCAGATCGCCCGGGTCACGGGAGCGACCGTGGTCGAAGGCGAGCGCGCCGCCGATTTCACGCTGGACCCTGCCGAGGTCGAGCGGGTGCTCACGGCGCATCGACCGCACGTCGTGTTCCTGACTTCGCCGAACAACCCGACCGGCCTCGTCGAACCGGCCGAGCGGGTTCACCAACTGCTCGAGCTCGCACCCGGTCTCGTCGTGGTCGACGAGGCGTACGCGCAGTTCGCCGACTGGACGGCGCTCGACCTCGTCAGCGAGGACCGACCGCTGGTGGTGACACGAACGTTCTCCAAGACGTGGTCGATGGCCGGAGCGCGGTTGGGCTACGTGATCGGACCGTCGTGGCTCGTCGCCGAACTCGACAAGGTCGTGCTGCCCTACCACCTCGACGCGGTCAAACAGATTGCCGGGCGCCTTGCGCTGCGGTACTCCGACGACATGAACGACCGCGTGGTCCACATCATCGCCGAGCGCGATCGGATCGTCGCCTCGCTCAGCGAACTGCCCCTCGACGTGTTCCCCAGCGGCGCCAACTTCGTGTTGTTCCGCGTGCGTCCCGGGGCCCTCAGCGGCCGTGATGTGTGGCAGGGGCTGGTCGATCGCAGCGTGTTGATCCGGGATTGTTCGAGCTGGCCGCGGCTCGACAACTGCCTCCGTGTCACGATCGGCACCCCCGACGAGAACACCGAGTTCCTCATCGCGTTGGCCGATGTGCTGACGCCTGCTTCGACCGGAGTGATGTCATGACCACCACCGATCCCGTCACCGAGATCAGCACCGAGACCGGTGCTCGACGGCGCACCGGGCGGCGCCGTCGCACCACCAAGGAGACCTCGATCGAGGTCGACATCGATCTCGACGGCACGGGGACGACCGACATCTCGACCGGGATCCCGTTCTACGACCACATGCTCGACCAGATCGGTCGTCACGGCGGATTCGACCTGCGTGTGCAGGCGTCGGGCGACCTCCACATCGACACCCACCACACCGTCGAGGACGTCGCCATCGCGCTGGGCGAGGCGTTCGGCGAAGCGCTCGGCGACAAGGCGGGGGTGAGCGGGTTCGCCAGCGGTCGCTATCCGCTCGACGAGGACCTGTTCGTCGTCGCGCTC
>JBGTIA010000156.1:0-2456 GCA_041745835.1 Ilumatobacteraceae bacterium
TGGGCCACGAGCAGCGGGCCACGCTCGCCGGCAGCGGCGGTGGCGAACTCGTGACCGTCGACGAGACGCACCCCCGCTTCGATGGGGTCGATGCCGAGGCGCGCCCACGCGACGTCGAGGAACGACATGGCCGGTCGGACGTCGCACTCCACCTCGCCGTTGGCGAGCAGGTGACGCACGGTGCGTTCGAGTACGAGCGGTGAGCCGGGCACGGCGTAGAGGATCTCTCCGTGCCTGTTGGCCGCAGCGACCAGCGTGTCGGCGATCTCGGTGTAGACGTCGTCGAACGTGTCGGCGGTGTCGTAGAGGTGGTCGAACGTGACGGCCTCGGGCACGAGATCGGCCGACGGATGGATCTCGGTGCGCAGGTATCGGTGTGTCGCCTGGTCGATCGCCGCACGTGTCTCGACGGTGACGTGATCGTGACTGCCGGGGCCGAGACCGACGACGACGATGCGCGGTCGGCCGGCGGAGTTCATGGTCAGCCCAGTGCGACGACTTGGCCGGTCGAGGCGTCGAAGGTGCCGTATCGGGGGTCGACGAAGACGTCGGCTGCGGCGAGTCGGCTTGCAGCGTCGAGCGTGGCAGTGACGGTGTCGGTGTCGGTGGGAGTGAGCTCGGCGAACGGCCGGAACCGCAGCACGACCCAGGCGAACTCGTTGCCGTCGGTGTCGAACAGCGGCGCGATGTCGATGGGGTTGTCGGCGGTCAGCGACGCGGTGACCTGCACGAACTCGACGTCGGGGGCCTCGGCCACCTGGCTGCTGGTGATGCAGCCGACGTCGCCGCCGACATCGCCGAGGCTCGGGTCGAGGTTCTCGGCCTCCAACAGTTCGGCGAAGTCCCCACCACCGGCGAGTTCGTCGGCGATCCGTACAGCGGTGTCTCGTTGCTCGACGACGATGCCACTCATGCAGGCCGTTCCACTGGTCGTCAATCCGGCGTCGTAGAGCGCTGCAGCCTCGTCGGCGTCGATGCCGGGCGTGTCGGCGGTGGCCAGCTCTTCCTGGATCCAGGTGGTGATCTGGGCGCGGATGGCGTCGGCGGGGAGGAGCTGATCGGTCGGGGCTCCGAGTTCGGTCAACTGTGCCTGGAAGTCGGCGTCGGTGAGTGCGACATCGCCGACGCGGGCGACGTTGCTGCTGTCGGAGAACGTGGAGCACCCGGCCGTGAGCGCAGCAATCGCAACGACGGACGACACGAGCGAGAGACGTCGATTCACCCGCCGCACGCTACCCGCCCCGACCCGGCGACGACCGGTCCTCCCGGACCCGACCCTAAAGGACCGGTTCCCCCCGCCCAGGTCTCCCGGAACCAAGTTGGCCCTTCATGCCGGCCTCGAGAACCACTCGGTTCCGCTGCGTCCGGGCTCGGGGCTGTTTGGTTCCGGGAGACCCGGGCGCGGGGAGCCGAGTTCACTCGGCGGGGAGGAGGTCGCGGAGGAAGCCGGCGAGGAAGGTGCTGGCGTCGGCGCCGCGGGGGAGTGGCACGACGAGCTGGCCGAGGTCCTCCTTGTACTTGGCGCCCTTGGAGATCCGGCGCAGGCGCATCGTCTCGGAGAGCTTCAGCTCGAGCGGTCCCAGCTTGGCGGTGCCACCGGTCGACGCCGAACCGGAGATCTGGATGTCGTTGAGGCCCAATCGATGGCACTCGGCGCGCAGGTGCCCGACCTGGAGTAGTGCAGCCGCAGGGACCGGCAGTGGCCCGTACCGGTCCTCCCACTCGGTGCGGATGTCGTCGACCTCGGCGGCGCTCGTGACGCCGGCCAGGCGACGGTACGCCTCGAGCCGCAGCTCCTCCTTCTCGACGTAGTCGGTCGGGAGGAATGCGTCGGTCGGCACGTCGAGCTTGATCTCGGCGGCGGGGGCCGGCTGCGGCTCGCCCTTCATCTCGCTGACCGCCTCGGTCACCATCTGGCAGTACAGGTCATAGCCGACGGCCGCGATGTGGCCCGACTGCGACTCGCCGAGCAGGTTGCCCGCCCCGCGGATCTCCAGGTCGCGCATCGCGATCTTGAAGCCCGAGCCCAGGTCGGTCGACTCGCCGATCGTGCGCAGCCGTTCGTACGCCTCCTCGGTGAGCACCTTGTCGCGCGGATAGAAGAGATAGGCGTACGCCCGTGAACCTGATCGCCCGACGCGACCGCGCAGCTGGTGCATTTGGCCGAGGCCCAACAGGTCGGAGCGCTCGACCACGAGCGTGTTCACCGTCGGCATGTCGATGCCCGACTCGATGATCGTCGTGCACACGAGCACGTCGTAGTTGCCGTCCCAGAAGTCTTGCACCACCGTCTCCAGCCGCGCCTCGTCCATCTGACCGTGCGCGATCGCGATGCGCGCCTCAGGCACGAGTTGACGGAGCCTCGCTGCGGCGGTCTCGATCGACTGCACCCGGTTGTGCACCCAGAAGACCTGACCCTCGCGTAGCAGCTCACGGCGGATCGCCTCGATCGCCAC
>JBGTIA010000157.1:0-2000 GCA_041745835.1 Ilumatobacteraceae bacterium
GCGAGGCGCGCACGTCGGGCCGCCGGCAGCACCGGCAGACCCGCCCGCACGCGCTCGATCCACTCGACATCGGGGTCGACGACCACGAGGTCCGGCTCCTGGAAGTACCGGTAGTCGTCGGCATCTTCCTTCGAACGCAGCGTGTGCGTCCGCCCGTCGTTCTCGTCCCAGTGCCGGGTTTCCTGGCGGATCGACTCGCCGGCTTCGAGCATGCCGACCTGCCGTTGCGCCTCGTACTCGATGGCGCGACCGACCGAGCGCACCGAGTTGACGTTCTTGATCTCGCAGCGCGTGCCGAACTCGGCTCCCGGGAGACGCACGCTGACGTTGGCGTCGACACGCATCGAACCCTCCTCCATCTTCGCGTCGGAGGCGCCGACGGCGACGAGGATCGCTCGCAACTCGCTCACGTACACCTTCGCCTGGTCGGGCGTGCGGATGTCGGGACGGCTGACGATCTCGACGAGCGGCACGCCGGCCCGGTTGAAGTCGATCAGCGAGAAGTCGCTGCCGTGGATGCGCCCGCCGCTCCCGCCGACGTGTGTCGACTTGCCGGTGTCCTCCTCGAGGTGCGCCCGTTCGATGCCGACCCGGATGCTGCCCGGCAGGTCGAGCCATCCGTCGACGCAGATCGGCTCGTCGTACTGGCTGATCTGGTACGCCTTGGGCATGTCGGGGTAGAAGTAGTTCTTGCGGGCGAACGTCGAGCGTTGCACACGACAGTCGAGTGCCAGGCCGAGCCGCATCGCCAGCTCGACGGCCTGTCGGTTGAGCACCGGCAACGCGCCCGGCAGGCCGAGCGTGACCGGGTCGATGTTGGTGTTCGGCTCATCGCCGAAGCGGTTCGGCGAGGCCGAGAACAGCTTCGTGCGGGTCGCGAGTTCGACGTGGACCTCCAGCCCGACGACCATCTCGTAGCCGCGGAACGTCCAGGCGCCGGCGCCCGCCGCCTCGGTCATCGCGTCGTTTGACGTCCCGGTCGACGTTTCGGTCACGGTCGCGCTCATCGTCTCGTTCATTTCGATGCTCTCCGTTCCAGTTCGGCGGCGGTTCGGAACATCCGTGACTCCTCCAGCGCAGGAGCGAGCACCTGCACCCCGACCGGGAGTCCCTCGTCGCCGGTGCCGAACGGCACGCTCATTGCGGGGTCGCCGGTGAGGTTCGACGGGATCGTGTAGGTGTCGCAGAGATACATCGACATCGGGTCGGACGTCTTGTCGCCGAGTGGGAACGCCACTGTCGGTGATGCCGGCGTGAGGAGCACGTCGGCTTGCTCGTACGCCGCTGCGAAGTCGGCGGCGATCCGGCGGCGGACCTTCAACGCCCGGCCGTAGTAGGCGTCGTAGTAGCCCGCCGACAACGCGTACGTGCCGAGCATGATGCGGCGCTTGACCTCGGCGCCGAATCCGTCGGTGCGAGTGGCCATGTACATCGCGTTGGTGTCGGGCGCCTCGATGCGGTGACCGAATCGGACCCCGTCGTACCGTGCGAGGTTGCTGGAGGCTTCGGCCGGCGCGATCAGGTAGTACGCCGTGAGACCGTAGGTGAACGCCGGCACCTCGACGTCGACGATCTCGGCGCCCGCATCGCGCAGCGCGTCGAATGCTTCCTCCAGACGTCCAGCGACGTCCGGGCTCGCCCCCTCGGGCAGGTCGGTGATTCGACCGATGCGAAGCCCGGCAACGCCCATGTCGAGCTGACGGGTGACCTCCACGGGACCCCGGCGAATCGACGTGGAGTCCATCGGGTCGTGGCCGGAGATCGCTTCGAGCACGAGTGCGGCGTCGGCGACGTCGTGGGCGAACGGGCCGATCTGATCGAGGCTGGAGGCGAACGCCACCAGGCCGTACCGGCTGACGGCCCCGTAGGTGGGTTTGACGCCGACGACCCCGCACAGCGCAGCGGGCTGGCGGATCGAACCACCGGTGTCGGACCCCAGGCTGACCGCTGCGAAATTTGCAGCCACTGCCGCAGCGGATCCGCCACTGGACCCGCCCGGG
>JBGTIA010000158.1:0-4903 GCA_041745835.1 Ilumatobacteraceae bacterium
CAGGGTTGGCCCAGGAGGGCACGATGGCGGCGGTCCTCGGCCTCGACGACGACCAGGTCGACGTCGCCTGCCGACGCGCCGATGCCGACGTGTGGGTCGCGAATTTCAACGCACCGGGCCAGGTCGTCATCGCCGGATCACCCGACGGCGTCGAAGCCGCGGCGGAGCATGCGAAGGGTCTCGGAGCCAAGAAGATCATGGCGTTGCAGGTGGCCGGAGCGTTCCACACGCCGTTCATGACTGCGGCACGCGACCGGCTGCGCGTCGCCCTCGCCGATGCCGATCCCCGCGACTGCGACGTCCCCGTGGTGTCCAACGTCGACGCGCTCCCCCACGACCAGGCTGCCGACTGGCCCGGTTTGCTGTCGGCGCAGCTGTCCAGCCCCGTCAGGTGGAAACACTGCCTGCTGACACTCGCCGAAGGCGGCGTCACCGACTTCGCCGAACTGGGCCCCGGCGCCGTGCTGACGGGGATGACCAAGCGCACCGTCGCCGGGAGCCGCACGATCTCGGTGGCCACGCCGGAGGATCTCGACAAGCTGCTCGAATGGGTCGGAGCAGGACCACCGTCGGGTCCCCGCCAGCAGGAAGGAGAACACCTCTTCGCGGTCGAGCGGTTGGTGGTCAGCCCGGCGGCCGGCATCTTCACACCGACGCCCGACCTGCGCGAAGGTTCGGCGATCGACGTCGGCACCGTGGTCGGCCACGTCGGCCAGGTCGAGGTTCGCTCGCCGTTCGCGGGCGTGCTCCAGAGCTTCATCGCGCTCGACACCGAGCGCATCACCACGCGCCAGCCCATCGCCTGGCTGCGCACCGACCAGTGATGGGCCGGAGCTGACCATGCCGAGGGTTCCCACAGGCGTCCGGGGGGCGGCCATCACCGGATGGGGCACCGCACTGCCCGATCAGGTCGTCACCAATCACGACCTCGAGCGCACGCTCGACACGAACGACGACTGGATCCGCGAACGCACCGGCATCAGCGAACGACGCGTCGGCGGCACCACCGCAGGTCTGTCGGTCGAGGCAGGACGTCAGGCCATCGAACGAGCCGGGCTCCACCCTGGCGACATCGATGCACTCGTGCTGGCCACCACGACACCCGACCGCACGGTGCCTGGCACGTCGGCCACCGTGCAGCACGCGCTCGGGCTCTCGTGCGGTGCGCACGACATCAACGCCGCCTGTTCGGGGTGGGTGTACGGGTTGGTCAGCGCCCACGGGCTGATCGCACTGGGCGCCGAGAAGGTCCTGGTGATCGGCACCGACACCTTGGCGCGAATCACCGACTGGGGCGACCGCAACACCGCCATCCTGTTCGCCGATGGCTCGGGTGCCGCCGTGCTGGAGGCGGTCGAGGGTCACGGGCAGCTGCTCGGCTGGGATCTCTCCGCCGACGGCAGCGCCGAGCAGGCGTTGTACGCGGAGATCGGCGGCAAGCTCCAGATGGAGGGGCGCGAAGTGTTCCGGCGCGCCGTGCGGATCATGGTCGACTCGGCAACGGCATCGATGGAGGCGGCGGGGGTCACCGCCGACGACCTTGCGCTCGTCGTGCCGCACCAGGCGAACATCCGGATCATCTCCGCCTCGTGCGAACGCCTCGGCGTCGGGCTCGACCGTGCCTCGATCGTGCTCGACCGCACCGGCAACACGTCTGCCGCATCGATCCCCCTGGCGCTGGCCGACGCCCTGGACCGCGGTCGGGTGCGCGAAGGTGACCTGGTGTTGTTCGTCGGATTCGGTGCGGGGATGACTGCCGCCAGCGCCGTCGTCCGATGGAGCGCTCCGGTACCCGCTCCCCGTGGTGACGCACCGTGAGTCGCGTCGTGTTGATCACCGGTGGCGCCCGCGGGATCGGCCTGGCGTGCGCCGAGCGATTCGCGTCGCAGGGCGATCGCGTGGCGGTCACCTACAACTCGTCACCGCCTCCGGACGGATTCTTCGGCGTGCGGTGCGACGTGACGTCGAACGACGACGTCGACGCGGCGTTCTCCGCCGTCGAGGACCACTTCGGTGATCCGGTCGAGGTGCTGGTGTCGAACGCGGGCATCACCCGCGACGGCCTGCTGCTGCGGATGTCGGAGGACGATTTCACCGCAGTGATCGATGCCAACCTGACCGCGGCCTACCGCGTCGTCAAGCGTGCCAGCCGCGCCATGCTGAAGGCGCGACGTGGTCGCATCGTGCTCGTGTCGTCGGTGGTCGGGCTGCTCGGCTCCGCCGGCCAGGCCAACTACGCAGCATCGAAAGCGGGGCTGGTCGGCTTCGCCCGCTCGATCGCCCGCGAACTCGGTTCCCGTTCGATCACGGTCAACGTCGTCGCGCCCGGCCCGGTCGCCACCGACATGACCGCAGCGCTGAGCGACGAGCGCCTCGGCGAACTCACGGCGATGGTGCCGCTGCAGCGCGTCGCTCAACCTGGCGAGATCGCCGGCGTCGTGGCATTCCTCGCATCGGACGACGCCGCGTACATCACCGGTGCCGTCATTCCCGTCGACGGCGGCCTCGGCATGGGACACTGACCCGATCCATTTCCGACCCTCTCGATCATCGGCTTCATCATCGGCGCACCGGATCCGGTGTGCCACACTTCAACATCCACCGACAAGGAGAACAACGTGGACCCAGAACTGTTTGCCCGTTTTCGCAAGTGCGCCGTCGAGGTGCTGTCCGTCGAGGAGAGCGCCGTCGTGCCCGAAGCAAACTTCGGTGACGACCTCGACGCCGACAGCCTCGACCTGGTCGAACTCGTGATGGCGCTCGAAGAAGAGTTCGATGTCTCGGTTCCCGAGGAAGACCTCGAAGGAGTCGAGACCGTCAAGCAGGCGTACGACATCGTCGTCGCGAAGCTCTGATGGACGGCGGCCGTCGGGTCGCCGTCACCGGCCTCGGCGTCGTCGCGCCGACCGGCATCGGGCGCGACCCGTTCTGGTCCGGCCTTCTCGGGCCAGGAGCCACGGGCGGACAGTCGCTCGTCATCGATGACTGGGATCCCGATCCCTACTTCGACTCTCCCAAGCAGTCGCGCCGCACCGATCGCGTCGAACAGTTCGCAGTCGCGGCGGCGGGAGAGGCATTCGACCAGGCGGGCGGCGTGGACGCGATCGGGGTCGATCCGGCTCGGTTCGGCACCATCTTCGCGACCGGTGTCGGCGGATTGCGCACGATCGAAGATCAGGTCGAGGTTCGCCTCGACAAGGGCGACCGGCGCGTCTCGCCGTTCCTGGTGCCGATGATGATGGCGAACGCATCCGGGGCGTCGATCTCGATGCGGTACGGATTGCAAGGTCCGAACGAAACGATTTGTACGGCGTGCGCAGCCGGTTCGCACGCAATTGCGTACGCCGCACGACTCATTCGCTGGGGTGTCATCGACGCCGTGGCCACCGGCGGCAGCGAAGCCGCAGGGACCGCAACAGCGCTCGCCGGCTTCCGCAACATGACTGCGCTGTCGACCGTCGGCGTCAGTCGACCGTTCGATGCCGACCGTGACGGTTTCGTACTCGGCGAGGGAGCAGCCGTCCTCGTGCTCGAGGAGTGGTCCAACGCCGTGGGCCGGGGCGCCACGATCCTCGGGGAAATTCTCGGCGGTGCGAGCACCGCCGACGCCCATCACATCACGGCGCCCTCACCCGGCGGTGTGGGGGCGATCGCGTGCATGCGCCTTGCGCTCGCCGAGTCCGGCATCGAGCCGGCCGACGTGAAGCAAGTCAACGCCCATGGCACCTCGACGCCGCTCAACGACGCCGCTGAGGCCACCGCGATCACCGAGGTCTTCGGCGCTCGCAACGTTCCTGTCGTCTCGATCAAGGGAGTCACCGGGCATTCCCTCGGTGCCGCCGGTGCGCTCGAAGCGGCCGCTGCGCTGCTGTCGATCGAACACCGACTGATCCCACCCACGGCGAACACCAAGCTGCTCGGTGACGACATGGACATCGACCTCGTCATGGGTGAACCTCGCGTCTGGGAGCCCGGGCCGATCATCTCGAACAACTTCGGCTTCGGCGGCCACAACGGCTCCGTCGTCATCGCCCCGCCCGGCCCCTGACGATCGAATTTCCCGAGAATCACCCCAAAATGTGCGGTGCTGAGCCCGCTCAGCGGGCACAATCCCGCATTTTTCGGATTGGAGGGCTGGGGAGGGGGTCAGGCGTCGGCGAGCACGAAGAGGAGGTCGCATTGGCAGGCGACCTGGTCGCCGACTCGGGCGCGGCCCGAGCCTTTCCCCGCACGTGCCGACATCCGACCGAGCTCGACCTCGAGGATCAATTCGTCACCCGGTACGACCTGACGGCGGAAGCGAGCAGAATCCAGCCCCCCGAAGAGGGGCAGCTTGCCTGCGAACTGGGGATCCGACAGTACGGCAGCGGCGCCAACCTGCGCGATTGCTTCGCACATCAGCACGCCGGGCAGCGTCGGGCGGCCCGGGAAGTGACCCTGGAAGAAGAACTCGTCGCCGGTGAGACGCCAGACTCCCGACGCCGAAACGCCTGGCACGATGTCGATCATCTCGTCGACGAAAAGAAACGGCGGTCGGTGCGGGAGCAGATCTTGCGGGGTCGGTAACTCGGCCATCACGAGGTCCAATCAGGTCGTCGGCGGGCGTGAGCGTGGTAATGATCGGGGATCGAGCGGAGCCGGTCGTCGATCCAGAACGGAGTATCCGTCCGGGCTGCGACCACCGCCGACAAACGACCGTGCAGCTCCGCTCGGACATCGGGCGGAGGCGACGGATCGTGCGAACGCCACACCACCATCGGTACGGCGCACGCATCGCACTCGGCGATCCAGCACAGGTCGTCGCTGTGGTACCACTCGGTGAACGGCGTGGCCTCGCAGAGTTCGCAAGGTGCGTCGTGTTCCGCCACGACTGCCACCGTACGCGACAGTGGGGTGGGGGGGG
>JBGTIA010000159.1:0-4068 GCA_041745835.1 Ilumatobacteraceae bacterium
GATCTCGTCGTCGGCGGCCACGACCTGGGGCGGTCAGCCGAGGCCATCGAGCAGGAACTCCTCGAGTTGGCCGACGGGCGCCGGGGCGGTGGCACGTGGATGGCCGGTCTGGAGCACCACGGCGAGCCTGGAGAGCGACACGTCGTTCGTGACGACGCGGGAGTTGTTCGGTGGAGCGACGAAGGTCTCGGTGATGCGGTCACGATCGGGGGGAGCTTCGTCCGCTGCGTCTACGACGCCGAGCACACTCCCGTCGGACCGTCGAGCGCTCCCCGGGCGTGCGAATTCTGGCGTTTCGTCGATCGGGAACTTGGTTCTGCGATCGGCCCGCTCACCCCTGCGCCGGACCCGTCCCCCGGGCGGTGAGGGCGCCGGTGGCATCGTCGACGCGATCGACGGGCACCAGGATGTGGTCGTGTTGGTACCCGGCGAGCACGTTGCAGGCGATGCCGGCCTCGGTGAGGCGGGCGCTGACCGCAGCGGTGAGACCGACGGCGTCGAGGCTCGATTGCACGGTCAGCGTGAGCCAGGCGAGGCGGGTCGTGATGGCCTGGCCGGCACGTTCAGCGGCCTCGACCGGGAGCACGATCGTCGTCAGACGACCCTCCTTGACCACGGCGTGCGCCGAGGCGATGAGCCCCGGCGTCGGGACCTGCACCGCGATGTAGGTGAAGACGCCTGGCCGGCGTTCGACGGCAAGCGACGCCAGCATCGCCGCGAGGTCGGTTTCTCCCGGGGCTGCCATGCGTCCAGTGTCCCAGCTCCGATGAACGAGCGTGGCGCGCCCGTGTCGTCGGCCCGTTCCAAAGGACGTCATGATCGGTGGATCGCCCCGCCACCGAAGGAGCCCACCGACATGACCACCTCACCACAGCTGCCCGGTCGACTCGGTCGCCCGGACATGGACATCCGCGACGACCCGCGTGCGGATCCGCGCATGGTTGCAGCGATGACCGCCATCGGACTCGACGTGGCGCCACCACCCTCGCCCGTCACGGCCGCAACACCACTCGCCGACCTCTTGGAGTACACGTTGCTGGCCGAGGCCGGTTTCGAAGCGCTCGGTGGGGTCCTCACCGCGAACATGGCGCGGACCGATGGCGTGTCGTCGTACGAGGAGACCATCACCGGCGTCGATGGCAACGACATCACGCTGTTCGTCCACCGACCCGACGCAGTGGACGGTCCGGTGCCGTGCGTGGTCCACACCCACGGCGGAGGCATGGCCATCCTGAGCGCCGCGGGCGAGAACTACGTCAAGTGGCGCGACGACCTGGCAGCCACCGGGATGGTCGTGGTCGGCGTCCAGTTCCGCAACTCAGCCGGCAAGCTCGGACCACATCCGTTCCCCGCGGGGCTGAACGACTGCGCCAGCGCTGCCCAGTGGGTGATCGCGAACCGCGACGAGCTCGGCGTCTCGACGGTGATCATCTCCGGCGAATCGGGCGGTGGGAACCTGTCGATCGCCACGGCCCTGAAGGCCAAGCAGGACGGCTGGATCGAGGGGATCGCCGGCGTGTACGCCCAGTGCCCCTACATCTCCGGGGTCTACGCCGACCCGCCGCCCGAGCTGACGTCGCTGTTCGAGAACGACAACTACTTCCTGAACGTCGAGAACATGGGCGCCGTGGCGCGGACATACGACCCCGACGGCGCCAACGCCACCAATCCGCTCGCCTGGCCCATGCACGCCACCGCCGACGATCTCCGCGGCCTGCCTCCGCACGTGATCTCCGTGAACCAGCTCGATCCCTTGCGCGACGAAGGCCTCGTCTACTTCCGCAAGCTGCTCGGCGCCGGCGTGAGCGCCGTGAGCCGAACGGTCAACGGCACCTGCCACGCAGGTGACTGCCTCTTCCTCGACGCGATGCCCGACGTGTGGCATGCGACGATCCGCGACATCAAGGGATTCGCGGACTCGCTCTGACCGCAATGCTCGGTCAGCTGCGCAGCTGAACGCCGAGCTTGGTCGCCGCTGCTTCGACGCCTCGGCGGACATCGGCGATGTCGGCGTCGGTGAGATTGCGGTCCGCCGCCTGCAGGCGAATGCGGTACGCCAGTGACCGCGTGCCCTCCGCGGCGCGTTCGCCGCGATACACGTCGAAGAGATCGAGCTCGACGAGCAGGTTCCCGGCGCCCTGGCGGACGGCCTTCTCGACCCGCTCGGCCGGGATTTCCTCGGGAACGACGAATGACAGATCGAGATCGCTCGACGGATACCGGCTCGTCGGCTTCCACTGCGTCGGCTTGGGATCGCGATTGAGGATCTGGTCGAGGTCCAACTCGAGGATCGCCACTCGCTCGGTGACCTCGAACGCGGCGAGCACGTCGGGCGCCACTTCGCCGACCCCGCCGAGCGGATCGCGCCCGGCCTGGAATGTGGCGGAACGAGTCGCGTGGAGACCCGCCGGAACCTTCGACTGGTCGATGCGAGCGCCCGTGCCGAGCGCCGCTGCGAGCTCGCGCCACACCGCCATCGCCGCAGGTGCCTCACAGCCCGCGAGGACCACGGTCAGCGCTTCGTACTCCCCCGGCAGTTCGCCCTCCGCCGGCGGGTACACGTGACCGATCTCGAACAGTGCGACCCCGGTGCGGCGGTGCGATTCGTTGTAGGCGATCGCTCGGAGTAGTCCCGGGCGCAGCGACGTGCGCAGCACACTTTCCTCGGCGACCAGCGGGTTGCTGATCCGGAGTGCATCCGCCGCAAGGCCCGCCTTGGCCAGCGTGTCCGGAGCGAGGAACGGGTTCGGCATCGCCTCAGAGATCCCGAGACCGAGCAGCACCTCGCGGGCCAGGCGCCGACGGCGCTGACGCACGCTGAGTTCGCCGTGCACGACGGACTTGGGCACGGTCTTGCCGAGGCGGTCGTAGCCGTAGTGGCGGGCGACCTCCTCGATCACGTCGATCTCCTCGGTCGAGTCGAGCCGCCAGCTCGGCAACACGACGTCACGAGTGTCGCCGTCGGCCGACACGGTGTAGCCGATCGGGTCGAGCAACGCCGGAAGGTCGTCGGCGCTCAGCTCGGTGCCGAGGATCCGGTTGACGGCACTGATCCGGACGGGCACCGATCGGTGCTCGGCCGGCAGGTGCTCGCCGCGAGCGTCGACGGCACCGGCGTGAACCACCAGGCCAGGGCATGTCTCCGACAGCAACTCGACGAACCTGGCGATCGCCAGCGGCATCCCGTACGGGTCGACGCCACGCTCGAAGCGCGCCGACGCCTCTGATCGAAGGTTGGTGCGAGCCACGGTCTGGCCGATGCCGATGAGCGAGAACCAGGCCACCTCCAGTGCGATGGTGGTGGTGGCAGCGCTGATCTCGGTGTCGAGGCCACCCATGATCCCGGCGAGCCCGATCGGCGTGTCGTCGGCGTCACAGATGAACAGGTCGTCCGCGGTGAACGTTCGATCCTCGCCGTCGAGGGTGGTCAGGTGCTCGCCGTCGTGGGCGAGGCGGATCCGGAAGCCGCGTCCACCCAGCGTGTCGAGGTCGTAGGCGTGGTTGGGCTGATTGAGCTCCAACATCACGTAGTTGCTGACGTCGACGACGTTGGAGATGGGGCGCATGCCTGCGGCGGTGAGGCGGCGGGCCATCCACTCGGCGGACGTCTTGACCTCGATCCCCGAGATCACCGTCGAGGTGAACCGACCGCAGCGGTCGCCGTCGACGATCTCGACACTCGCCGCTCGCTCATCGCCGGTCACGTCCAGGGTGACGGTCGGCGGCCGGAACGCGACGCCCATCTTCGCTGAGACATCGCGGGCGATGCCGACGTACCCCCAGCAGTCGGGGCGGTTGCGGGTGACGTCGGCGTCGATCAGCACGTCGAGCGTGAGCCCGAGCGCCTCGCCATACGGTCGCCCGAGCGGCACGTCGGGCGGCAGGATGCGGATGCCCGAGTGGTCGTCGCCGAGGCCGAGTTCGCTGGCCGAGCAGAGCATTCCTTCCGAGTCGATCCCGAGGATGCCGCGCCGTTCGATGGTCATGCCGTTGGGCATGGTCGTGCCGAGGGTGGCGAGGGGCACGATGTCGCCTTCGGCCATGTTGAATGCCCCGCACCAAACGTGG
>JBGTIA010000160.1:0-3207 GCA_041745835.1 Ilumatobacteraceae bacterium
CACCAGGGCCGGAATGAGGACGATAGACGCAGCACTCGTCGACCACGCCGCGAATGAACTCGCCATCGTTGAAGCCCTCCAACCTGACCAGCGCGACCAGCTCGTCGAACTGCTCCGGGTCCTGCTTCACACCATCGGCGAAGCACCCCAGCCAAAGAGCGCGTAGACGCAGCGACCTCGGGCCTTTCCATCGCTCAGGAGCCAGCCGGTCCCGCCACGAAACCAAATCGGTCGGCCGCACAATCTCGCGCACCTCGCCGCCCGAAGATGTGCCGATCTCGCGCAGGCTTGAGGCGTCGGTTGTCAGGGCTCGCGCTGGCGCAGATGGAACTCACGTTGATCATCTCCCGACTCGCTCAACGCCTCGACCTCACACCCGTGTCGAGCGACGTCCCGGCCCCGGTGGGCATGGTCGTCAACCGACCGACGGGCGGTGCACTGAAGTACGGCGAACCTCGACGCGAGGCTGGCGCGCCGGTCCCGACCGGAGGCGGTCATGGCGCGGTCGGTCCTGCGGGTCGCTGACCAGCTCACCGGGATCGACCCGGAGCGATGTGTGCTCTCGGGGGCCGGGACCACGCGAGCTGTCCGGCTGACCGCGACCCAGTGGGGCGGCGCGAGGTGGTTGCTCGGCGTGCCGGGTTTCGCGCTCGTCGTCGGTCGCCTCCGGCGGCACGGCCGCTGTCCGGTTGCGCTGCCCGTCAGCGAACGCGTCTGGAAGATGTGGCGGGTTCGCGATCTGTCAGCGATGTCGGCGTTGACTGCTGGCGCAACCTTCATCGGCATCGGTGTCGTGACCGGCGCGATCGGGCTGGCCGTGTTCGGCATCCTGGTTGCCGTCGCGGCGATCACCCATCGGACGCGAGCACACCACAACTTCTGGGTGACTTGCGTCCTTCGCCCGGAAGACTCCACGGTTCTCGTCGAACCGACCCACCAGCGTTTCGACGAGGATGCGCGTATGTTGTTCATCCGAACCGTGCGATGATCGGTTGGGTCAGCGCGGCACGCCGACCCAACCGCCAGTCAATCCCCCGACGGGTTGCAGGCGTCGCCAGGCGTACCCGGCGGCGCGAATGACGGGCCGGACGCGATCATCCGGTAATGCGGGGTCTGCGTGAGCCGCCCCGGCTTCACGTTGTCGAACCGATCCTGGAATTCCGGGGTCTCCTCGAGCCCGGAGAACGCGCACACTGACTGCGCGTGCCCCATCATGCCGGTGTCCTTCGGAATCGGCCCGCCGGTGACCTCGCCTGCGAGAACGGTCGACGAGCCCGCAACGGACATCAGTGTGATGGCTGCTGCAGCAATGTACTTCTTCTTCATGATGAACTTCCTCTTCTGAGAGATCGAGTCCGCTGTTCGAACTCACTACATCAGTTCCGGCGAACAGCGCATGCGGTTCGAAGTACGGCGATTACTCGACGATGTGATCGAGCCCACGGTGGCTGCGGGAGTTCTCGACCGCGTCGAGGACTCGGCTGCGCTCGAACATCGCCGCGCTCACGGCGGCTGCGATGCGACCGCCGGCTCCGGTGGGAAGGAACTCCATCGACCAGGTGTAGAGGTGCCGTCGAGGCAGGCCTCGAACCGATGCGTGGCGACTCCGACCGCCGGACGGCCAGGTTGGATCGTTCGGAAGGACATGCGTTCGGCGGGCTCCCACTCGATCGTCTCGCTGGTGAGCGTCAAGGGGATGCCGAGCATCTTCATGCGGATGCGGTTCCTGACTCCCAGGCCCATCGTTCCCCTGATCGGCTCGTAGCTGACCACGGCCGGATCGATCACCGGAGCGGTCGAGGGGTCGGGCGATCCGGCCAGAAGACCTGGGCCGGTGTGACCCGGATCAACGTCGTCTCGGCGAATCCGGTCCTCATCGGGTCACTCTCGCAGGCTCAACCGTCGATGTCGACGCCGCAGGTGTCGAGGATCCACGCGGAGGCCGCTTCTTCACCCTCGGGAGACGACTCGAAGAGCGCGGCCAGCGCCGCTTCTGCGGCGGCCTCGTCGGCGGCCCCCGCCAACGCTGCCGAGAATTCCAGGGTCATTGCGACGGTCTCGTCGACGTCGGCTCGAACCGAGTCGTCCACGAACTCGGTCGATGCGCTGAGTTGCGTGAGCAGCCGCCGCGCGTTCTCGACGATTCCCTGCTGCGTGGCGAACTCCTCCTCTTCGTCGTTCGCCGAAAAGAGCTCGTCCACCTCACCGGCCACAGCACACCACTCGTCCTGGCTCCCGATGCCGACTTCAACCGTGACGGTGTCGGTGACCTCGAGCGCTTCGTGGACTCCATCGCCGATCTGGAGGCAGAGATCGTGGCTGCCCGGCTCGAGGTAGACGGTGCCCGAGGTCTGCGCCTTGCCGAAGTGAACGTGATCCCCGTCCTTGGTGATCGCGTCGCCCACATCGACACACCCGGCGTCGGCGATGACGTGGAAGTGGCCGGCACCGGCATTCGCCTCCCCCGCTTCCTCGATCGTGATGCCCTGCGCCACCATCTCGACGGCGACACCACCGGCAACCGTGGCCCCATCGGCGGGCGCGGAGAACTCGGCCGTCGCTCCCGAGTCGGCCCCATCGGAGCCGCAGGCGCCGAGACCCCCGACCGAGAGTGCGATGCCGACGATGACGAAATGCTTGTTCATGGAACTCCCCTTCACATAGATGCGTGATCGATCTGTTCCGCTTCGACCTTCCTGCGGTTCACGACCGCGCCCTGAACCGGAGCCGGTCCTCGATGGAACTCAGATCCCGAGAACCGAGGTGTCGGGATGTACCAGGTGTGGATCGATCAGGACTTGTGCACCGACGTCTTCGTCCTGCTCGAAGACGGCATCTCGTACGTGCGTGATCCGGTGTCGATGCTCGTCGGCAACGATCCGGGCGGCATCGCCAGCACAGTGGAGGTACCCCACAAACTCGAACGTCAGATCGTCGACGCAGCCCTCGCCGGCCCCGGCGAGTGCATCTTCATCGAGGTGGGCGGATCAGGCGCCCCGACCGATGGTGCCGCCGACGACGAGCACGATCGAGGTGACGAACACCCAGGGGGCATCGAGCTCCCACGCCCGGCCGACTCGTTCGACGATCCACACGCCGGGCACGAGTGACGCGGCGAGCACCCAGGCCATCACAAACGTCGCTGCCCCCTCCGCCGCAGTCTCGGAACGACGTCGCCCCCACCACACCTCGACCGCGATGCCCGCA
>JBGTIA010000161.1:0-2211 GCA_041745835.1 Ilumatobacteraceae bacterium
CTGACGCAACTCCAGATGGCCCTCGGTGACGGGGTGGTCTATCTGGATCGCGGTTGGAAGCAACTCGTCGACGCCCTCGCCGCCGACACCAGCATCCGATTCGTGCACGATGACCATGTCGGCGAACTTCCCGATGCGCCGGCCGTGATCGTGGCAACTGGCGGGCCTCTGGCGGCGACGAAGCTGACCGGGGTCCACTTCGACGTCGGCCCGCCTGCAAACGTGTCGGTGCTCGATGTCGGATTGGCCCGTCCTCCACGCCACGACGTTGTGCTCGGCATCGATCCACCGATGTATCTCTCGAATCACGGATTTCCTGACGAGATGACCCCCGCAGGATGCTCCTCGGTGTCGGTGGCTGAGTACCTCACACCCGAGACGCATCCCGATCGAGATCGGCTGCGCGGGTTCCTCACTCATGCCGGCGTCGACAACGAGGCGATCGTGACCGAGCGCTATCTTCACCGCATGACCGCCGTGAGCGCGATCGCCACATCGGCATCCGGGGGACTCCGAGGCCGTCCCGCAACTGTCGTTTCCGACCGCCCAGGCGTGTTCGTCGTCGGTGACTGGGTCGGCCCGCGTGGCCACCTCCTCGACGCGGTCCTGGCAAGTGCGCACGACGCAGCTCTCGGCGCGATCGCTCACCTCGACCGGCTCCCGGCGGCCCGGTGATGTCGGGTGATTCAACGACACCCCGCGACGCGACGGCGGTTTTCGAAACCGAGCGCACGCGTCTCGTGCGCCTGGCCTACCGGATGCTCGGCACACCCGATGATGCAGACGACATCGTGCAGGATGCATGGTTGCGGTGGCAGCGAACCACGTTCGACGACATCGACAACCCGGCTGCATGGCTCACGACGGTCACGACGCGCCTCTCCATCGATCGCCTCACATCAGCTCGGAAGCGACGGGAGGTGTACGTCGGGCCATGGCTGCCCGAGCCGTTGACGATCGACGACATCGACCTCGGCATCGCTCTCGCGCCGTCGGGCGCCATGTCGATCGATCCGGCAACGGCGGCCGTCGGGAACGAGTCGCTCGAACTCGGGCTCCTGCGCGTCCTGGAAACGCTGAGCCCGGTCGAGCGAGCTGTCTTCCTTCTCCATGATGTGTTCGGATATCCGTTCGAGCAGATTTCGACGATCGTCGACAAGTCAGCCGCCGCCACACGCCAGATCGCGAAACGGGCGAGAGACCGCGTCCGATCGGGTCGTCCCCGACTCGAAGCCGAGCCCGCAGACGTCGCGCAATGGTCCGCAGCGTTCCTCGGGGCCGTCGTCGAGGGTGATCTCGATGGCCTCATGAGCATGCTGACCGACGACGTCATGCACGTCTCCGACGGTGGCGCCGAACGTCACGCCGCTCGACGACCCGTGGTCGGCACCGACCGCGTCGCCCGGCTCCTCATCAATCTCACGAATCGAGGACTGCAGGCCGACGACCAACTGCACTGGCTACGCGTCAACGGGCAAGTCGGCCTCTACATCCTCCGCGACGACGAGCCCTTCCTGCTCACGGTCGTGGGTTGGCGGAACGGCAAGGTCGCCGAACTTCTCGCCATCGTGAACCCGACCAAGCTTGCCCGCTTCCACCAACGCTGGCTCGAGAGACCAACAGGGATGTTTGTGGTGTAACAGCCCTTGGTCAGACGGCGATCGGCGACATTCTGATCGAGCTCCGGTGCGGAGGAGAGTGCCGATCAGGAGCGGTATTTCCAACGGCCGGGGCGGTCGATATACGCTGTCGAGAGCGTGCTCATGCGGGACGGTCCGCGACTCGAGCGGCGGTGGTTGAGGCTGCGGCGGTTCTTCGCGGGATCGATGCGACATTGGGATCGTCGAGGGTTCGATCTTGTTTGTCAGCCGACTCGTTGATCGAGAACAACGACGGCGGTCTCGGTCGGGCGGCGCGCAGCAAAGCCATCAAGCCCATTGTCCAGTTGTCGCCAGCGTTCCCACAACCGGTCACGTTCCTCGCCAACCGCGCGACGCCCGACAACGGAGATGGTGGCTCCTCCGGCGATCGCGAGCGTGGCCTCAGGTTGTGCCTGGAGGTTGAGCCACCAGGCAGGTTCTGGTGCGCCCCACCCGTTCATCGCCATCGTGACGATGCCATCGTCGTCGTCGAAGTAGCCAATCATCACGCCGCGTTCGACGCCGGTGCGGCGTCCGGTCGTGGTGAGGTAGGCAAGCCCGTAGCGACCAG
>JBGTIA010000162.1:0-2295 GCA_041745835.1 Ilumatobacteraceae bacterium
CCGGCGGCGCCCTCTTTCGCAACCAGCGTGGGCACCGCTCGCATCCACAAGGTGATGTCGCGAGTGGGCCCGCCGACCAGCGCCGGATGTGTCGTCATCGCACGTGCGATGACGGAACCGGGTGTGGCCAGATCAGCGAACGCACCCGCGAGATCCCGCAGCGAGAACGCGTGGGTCGGTGCACCACAGCCGTCGATTCCGACGTGGTGCACCAGAGCACCGAGCGAGCCGATCCCGGACGTGATCGCCGCCTGCAACGGATGATCGGGATCGAGGTAGTCATCGGTCGACCAGCCGTTCACCCGACAGGTACCCAGCATGGCGGCGTGCTTGCCGGAGCAGTTCTGTTGGAGCTGCGACGGTTCCGTGCCGGCGATCCGCGCGGCTGCTCGCGCAGCGGTTCCGTACGGGCGCGCTGCGGTGTTCGCGAGGTCGGACTCGTCGAAGCCGTAGCGGGCCAGGATCGAACGGACAGCGTCGAGGTGCACGTCGGACCCATCGTGACTCGCGCACGCCACGGCCAACTGCGCGTCGGTGAGTTCGAGCCCGGCGCCGATCATGGCGTGGGCCTGCATGGGCTTCAGACACGATCGGACGTAGACCACGAGGTCCGGATCGCCGATCGTGGCCAGCGTCCGGTCGGCGTCGATCGCAACTCCGGCGCCGTGGTGCACCGACTCCTCGAGGCCGCTCCGCGTTGCCACGGCGATCGGCCCGAGCCGGCCGTCGAAACGGGTCATGGCTGACCAGTGGCCGTCGCAGTGTCGGGTGGAGCATTCGGACCACCGTCGGATCGTGCCGAGCGGGGCTCGGGCAACGCCGTCAATTGGCTGTCCATCACGTCGTACCGGTTGCCCCACTCACTGGCGAGGGCCTGGAACATCGCAGCCGCCGGCAGGGCGAGCAGCGCCCCGACGAAGCCGAGCAGCGACGCACCGCCCAGCGCGGCACCGAACGCGACCGCCGGATGGAGTTCCATGGTCCGCGCGGTGATGCGCGGCGCGAAGAAGTAGTTCTCGATCTGCTGGTAGACGACGATGAACCCGATCACGATCGCGGCCTTGAGTGGCGAGTCGAGCAAGGTCAACAACACCGGAAGGATCCCGGCGAGGTACGTGCCGACAACGGGCAGGAACTGGCTCACGAGGCCGACCCACAGAGCGAGCGCGATCGGCGCCGGCGTACCGATCGACTGGAAGACGATCCAGTGGAAGAACGCCGACAGCAGCGCGAGCAACGCCCGCGAGTAGAGGTAGCCGCCGGTCTTGGTGATCGCGAGTTCCCAGGCCCTGAGCACCTGCGCCTGACGGGCCGGAGTGAGCCGAGCGCAGATGCCGCGACGCATACGCGGACCGTCCGCAACCAGGTAAAAAGTGAACAGCATCACGGAGAGCCCCTGGAAGATCACCGCCACCACCGTCAACGACAGCCGCACCGCCTCGTCACTCTGCGACTGGATGAACTGCTGCACACGGCCGTCAGGATCCTCGAAGTCGTCGATCACGTCCTGCGGGTCGATGTTGGTCCCGAAGGTGTCGTTCAGGAAGTTGACGGTGTCGGTGATGTACGCGTCCGACTCGGACAGCAAGTCGGCCACCTGGGTCCCGACGAGTGTTCCGACCGCCCCGGCGAAGATCAGGAAGGCGGCGAGCACCCCGAGCAGGATCGAGATCGTGGCACGGCCGCGTCGCCACCCGCGTGCCGCCAGCCGGTTGACCCCCGGCTCGATCGCCAACGACAGGAACACCGACACCAGCAGCAGTACCAGCAGAGACGCCAACCGGTGGAAGACGTGCCGGGTCGTGAACGTCAGCAGATAGCCGACCCAGAACAGCACGACGGCGGGCAGCACCCACTTGGGAAGCGTGCGATCGGGGGCCCGTCGTTCCAACGGACGACCAGCTTCATCCGTGGGGCGTCCGCCGGGTGGGGTTTCTTCTGGCACGTCCGGATGGTACTCACGCGACCGTGACACGATGGTTCTGTGGCGATCGACGTTCGATCCTGGCTCGGCGAACAGGTCAGGGCCCGTGTGGTCGGCCCCGACGAACCCGTCCGGCGAGCCGAGCTGTTCGACGCCGACGAGCCGGGATGGTTCGGCGAGGATGCGCCGATCCGCCGCGTGCACGCCGACGCGTCGATGTTCATCGGCGGCCTGCGGGCCCTCCTGTTCCAGTCATTGCATCCGTTGGCCATGGCCGGCGTGGCGCAGCACTCCGACTACCGGCGTGATCCATGGGGCCGGTTGCAGCGCACCGCCGACTTCCTCGCAGCCACGACGTTCGGCCCGACATC
>JBGTIA010000163.1:0-4068 GCA_041745835.1 Ilumatobacteraceae bacterium
TCCAGCCCGCGTTCGCGACCAGCGACGCCGAGGCCTTCGCCGAAGCAGCCGCCAGCCTCGAGAACACGGCCGCCGCGACCCATACCGAGCTGCTCGCCGGCTACGAGTCGGTCAACGCTCGCAAGCTCACGGCCTCGATCATCGTGGTCGAAGCTCGCATGGCGACCGTCCTCACCGACCTCGGCGGGTTCGCCTCCAGCCTCGACGACGTGTTCGAGCCCGATGCCGACGCCCTCGAACTCGGCACAGGAGCCACGTCGTGAACACCGCCCACTCCTCTCACCGTGCCGGACGCTACGGCCGCCGCGACGCCATCAAGTTGGGTGGCCTCAGCCTCTCGGTCGCTGCGCTGGTCGCTGCCTGCGGCGACGATCGCACCGGCGACACAGCGCCTGGTCGTGTCGGGTACGCGCCGCCGATCACCGATCCGCCCGAGTACCCGATCGACGACGCCGTGTTCCTGCGCACCGCCTCGTCACTCGAACTCACTGCGATCGCGGTCTACGAAGCGATCCTCGACACCGGCGCGCTCGACGCCGACGTGACCACGCTCGTCGAGCGACTGATCGAGAACCATCAGGCGATCGCCGACCAGATGGGTGAACTGACCGAGGCCGTCGGTGGCGTGGCCTGGGCGTGCACCAACCCGTGGTACACGGACCGATTGGTCACCCCCCTCCTCGCCGCCGTCGTCGACAGCGACAACCCGCTGCGCGACATCATCAACAGTGCGGTCGCCCTGGAGAACATCGCTGCGGCAACGCACCAGACGCTCACCATCGAACTGGGCGATGCGGCCGCAGCTGCCGCCACGATCGCAGCAGCGACGCTCGAGTCGCGCCACTCCGCCGCCATCGTGTCCGCAGCGCGCGGCGCCGAGGGCTACGTGAGTCCGTCGATCACTGGCGGCGAGACGCCGACCGACGCCGAAGGCGTGCCCCTCGCCTTCGCGATCACCGGTCGTTTCGGTTCGACTGGCCAGATCGAACTCGTGGTGGGAAAACCGGACGAGAACGGTGTCCGCCAGACATTCGTGCTGCAGACCCCGTCGCTCAACTCCTGGATCTACAACGAGCTCGAACCCACCTGCTGAGCTCGAACCCGCCTGCTGACGCCGTACACTCGTCGTCGCAATGGTGAGGTGGCCGGGTGATCGCGGCGGTGCGTGCTGCACCGTCGAGGAAAGTCGGGACTCCACAGGGCAAGGTGCTGGCGAGAGCCAGGTCGGGGCGACCTGACGGACAAGTGCAACAGAGAGAGACCGCCGATGGGTCGAGCAATCGACCACAGGTGAGGGTGAAACGGTGCGGTAAGAGCGCACCAGCGACGACGGTGACGTCGTCGGCTCGGTAAACCCCACCCGGAGCAAGGCCGAGCAGAGGGGCGAACGGCCCGTTCGCTCGTGACGTCGCAAGGCGCTGCGAGCACCCTCGGGTAGGCCGCACAGATGGATGGTCACCGGACGCACTCACTCGTTGAGGACGTCCACAGAATCCCGCTTACAGGTTGCCTCACCATTGCGCCCTTGCTACGTATGGGAAATCTGGCGCCGGTCAGCTCCGCGAACTCTGCGCTTGAGATGATCGACCGCTGGGTACTTCAGGCTGGCGTGTCCGAACGTCTCCCGCATACGACGTCACTGCGCTGGAGGATCTGATGAGGAATCACCCACAAACGACTTACGGACGGACGATTAAAAGCTTGGTGATCCTCGTTGGGGTCGCGACATGGTCAATGGCCGTCCTGGCGCTGCTGAGCACCAAACAATTTTCCGACGGTGCCGAGACCCTGGACCCCGGCGCCCCGATCGATGGTGCCGAGGATCGCGAACCGGTCGCTGATCCCGCAAAAGCACCGTGGTCAAGCGGCCGGACGTCGGGAGACACCGGGGCGAGCGCCCTCGGTCCGACGCCTCCGACGGGCCTGTCGGTCGCGCCGGACGATGATGCAGAGCGTGTCACCGGGAGCGAACCGCCTCCGGCGATCACGGTCACGTCGTCTGACGTCCCAACGCCTGGTTCGCTCGCACCGGCCTCGGAATTCGTGCCCCGTACAACCACATCGTCGCCGACGTCGTCCCCGAAACCAACGGCTCCGACCTCGAGCCTGCTTCCCCCGACCGCCCCGGTAGCGGCGTCGGCACCAGCGACGTCGAGCCCTCCGGTAACGGCGTCGACCCCTCCGGTGACGGCGACCGCGCCGACCAACGCGGTACCCGCCGCGCCAGCCACTACGGCGGTGACGGTTCCGTTACCTACTTCCCCGCCTCAGTCCGTACCGACGGTGCCCCCGACGACGAGTCCAGCTATCACCGCTGGCCCCGCGCCAGTTGACCGAGTGCCGCCCGGTCAGGCCCGCAAGGCGGCGAAGGATGCGGCCGACGACGACGAGGTCGACGACTAAACCGCCTCGATTACGCAGTGACCCCGCTCGGGCTGAGCTACGTTCGCCTCCAGTCAGCGACACCCCTTCGTCAGACTCGACCGGGTGACCGACGAACCGACGCCCGAGGACCTCGAGCAGCTCGCCCGCTCTGTGGCGATGTCGGGAGTGCTCGGCGACCGTGACCGCCTCGACGTCGTGGCCGCACTGCGCCGGCTGGCCGACATCGACAAGGCCGTCAGACGGCACCCGTCGAACGGTCGGCGCCGGCAACATAGAAATAACACAGCACGGCGGTATTCGAGGGGTAACGACGGACAAACCCGGACAGGCGTTTGACCTGGTCAGAGGCCACATCGGCGCATAACCCCAGGTAGTCGGATTCATCGTTCCGCAATCCCGCTTACAGGTTGCCTCACCATTGCGCCTTGCTCCGGGAACGCAGCCAGCGATGAGCCAAGTGCGCGTATCCGGTCGCTTCGCTCATCGGCTGGCGACCCGGGCCGGTTGCGATGAGGCAAGTACGCGTATCCGGTTGCTTCGCTCATCGCATCGGGTCGTGACATCTTCTGCGTCCGATCCGTCCCGGCGCACGAGTCCTGGACTACGTTGCGGCTCGACATGGGGGTGTCATCCAGGGGCTGGGGGGCCGCGAAACTGCAACGGGCCGCCTGGCAACTGCTCCCCGCGTTGGCTCTCGTCGCCGTCCAGCTGCTCTTCTTCGGCATGCCGGCGGGCGCCTGGGTACGCGGGGTCGTGCTGGGTCTCCTGATCGCCTTGCTGGCGATGGGAATGGCGCTCGTCTACCGGGCCAACCGGGTGATCAACTTCGCGCAGGCCGATCTGGGATTCGTCCCGACGTCGCTGGCGGTCGGCCTCATCGTGTTCTCGGGGCTTCCGTATCTGTTCGGTTTCGGCGTCGGCCTCGCCGCGGCGATCGCGCTGGGCGCCATCGTCGAACTCGCCTTCGTGCGACGCTTTGCGACGTCGTCGCGGCTGGTCCTGACCGTCGCCACGATCGGAATCACCCAACTCCTCGTCGTGCTCGCGCTGCTCGTGCCACGCATGTGGGACCAGAGCGCGGCCTCGCAGCGCATCCCTCCGCCCGTCGACTGGAAACTCACGATCGGCACGTTCATCCTCTCGGCCAACGACCTGATCGCCATGATCGTCGCGCCCCTCGCGATGGTCGCCGTAGCGATCTTCCTGGGCGCAACCCGCCTCGGCACCGCCATCCGCGGCTCGGCCGAGCGCAGCGAACGCGCGCTGATGCTCGGCATCCCCGTCGCGTGTCTCTCGACGCTCGTGTGGGCCATTGCTGCCGGACTTTCCTTCCTCGCCCTCTTCCTGCGTGCCGGCATCCTCGGCGTTCCGCTCGGAGCGGCGCTGAACCTGTCGACGCTCGTCCTCGCGCTCGCTGCCCTCGTCATCGGCCGCCTTCGCCACCTGCCGACCGTTGCGACCGCAGCGATCGCACTCGGCATCCTCGAGTACGGCGTCGCCTGGAACGCGACCAGCCCGCTGCTCGTCACCCCGATCGTCGGTGCTGCGGTCCTGATCGCGCTGCTGCTGCAACGTCGGCAGTACGGTCGGGCCGACCGTGACGAGGCAGCCGCCTGGCGGCTCGCCGACGAAGTCCGGCCGCTCGAGCCGTGGGTCGCTCGCCTGCCGCTCGTGCGCCTCCTG
>JBGTIA010000164.1:0-9994 GCA_041745835.1 Ilumatobacteraceae bacterium
AAGGACCTCAAGGTCAGAGCCAAGGTGACCGCCTGGCTGATGTGCACCGACAACATGCCGTCGGGCAGCGCACTGAAACTCGGCGACGTGTTGACGATGCGCAACGGCAAGACCGTCGAGATCCACAACACCGACGCCGAGGGCCGACTGGTGCTCGCCGACGGCCTGTCGCTGGCGGTCGAGGAGGCACCCGACGCGATCGTCGACATCGCCACGCTCACCGGTGCCGCACTGACGGCGCTCGGCCAGCAGATCGCGCCGGTGCTCGGAACGAGCCAAGCCCTCGTCGATCAGCTGATCGAACGCTCCGAGGCCACCGACGAGCCGATCTGGCAGCTTCCGCTGGCGGCCAAGCGCTATCGCAAACTGCTCGATTCGGTCGTCGCCGACATGAAGAACATCGGCGGCCCGTACGCCGGCACGATGACGGCCTCGATCTTCCTGAGCGAGTTCACGCGCGACATCCCGTGGGCGCATCTCGACATCGCCGGCCCGATGATGGTCGACGGCGACGACGGCATCTACGCCAAGGGTGCCACCGGATTCGGCACCCGCTTGCTGATCGATCTCGCATCGAACTTCACCCCGCCGGCCTGAGGTCGTCGGCCAGACGGGCAGCGTTGTCGGCCACTTCGGCAGCGACCGCTGCGCTCACGCCGAACGCGACGAGATGATGCTCGATCTCGGAGGGGTCGTCGCCGAGTTCGAGCATGGTCGCGGCCAGCCGATGAGCTCTCGTCAGCTCATCGACACCGATCGACGTGTGCAGCCAGTCGGCGTGCGCGGCCTGCACCGACTCGGGCATGCGGCGAAGGTGGCGGAAGCTGATCGCCGGGACACGTCGGCGTACGGCGAGGCCACCCTCGATCGGGTGGGCCAGCCCGAACATCACGCAACGCTGCAATGCCTTACTGAACGGTGACGACCGTCCGCTCGTGTAGCTGAGTCCCATCGCCTGCGCCGTGGCGTGCAGGTCCAACTGGTAGCCCTCCGGGGAGCGTTCGAATCCGGCGACGAGTCGGCGCAGCAGCCACGTCGCTGTCGGGCCGAGCACGCCGAGCCAGAACACCTCGACATAGCGAGAGCGCGGGTCGAATCCGTCGTCGTCGACGACCGGATCGAGCCACGGTCGCACGATGATCGAGTGGGCGGGCATCGATTCGGCGGGCGCCGGCGCGCTGCCGGCGGGTGCGGACGATGAGATCTCGGACATGGGGCCTCCCTCGCGTGGGAACGGTTGGGGAGGAGCCGGTGATCGGACAGTGGGCGCCGGACGGCCAAGAACGGAACGGCAAGAACGGAACGCCCTGTGCCTGTGTCCGTGGCCAGGCCAGACTGGTCGGATGCTGCGTACGGTGTCCTTCTGGCAACACCTCCTCGTCGGGTTCGCGATCGGGGTGACGACGCTGCTCGCGGGCTTCGGCGTGATCGGCGCCGGCGACGAGTCGGTGATCCGGCCCGAGCACTTCGACGCCAAGCAGGTGACGGTGTGGTCCGACGGCGCCGACGGTGTGCGCATCCGTGAAGTCGTCGACATCGACTTCGGACTCACGGCCCGGCGGGGCTACCAACGGTGGATCCCGAACGATTTCGGGACGCCCACCGAGGTGACTGCCACCTCGCCGAGCGCCGATGCGCAGCTCGACCTCGTGGTGATCGGCGACGAGACGAGGATCCGCCTCGGCGATCCCAACGTCACGTTCACCGGGCGGCACCGCTACATCCTCGAGTACCGGCTGCCCAACGCGAATGTGAACAGCGGCCGCCTCGACCTCGACATCATCGGCAACGACGAGACGTTCGAGACCCAGCGATTCGAGGTGGTGCTCACCGGATTCGCCTTCGACTCGATCGAGTGCTTCACCGGTGCCCGCGAGGCGCTCGGCGGCTGCGAGTTCGAACGCGGCGAGTCGGACAACCTCGTGGCCGTCATCGAACCTCTGGCGCCCGGCGACGGCATCACCGTGGGGGGAGCGATCGCTTCGTTGACCACGCCGGCGTTGCCGACGATCCCCGAACCGCCTGGTGCGATCCCGACCGGTTTCCGTCCGCTCGGACTGGTGATGATCCCACTCGGGCTTGCGGCGGCGGCACTGGTGTACCTCGTCGGTCGCGCTGCGGGAGGAAACACGGTGCGTGCCGGCGGTGCCACCGAGGCCGCGTTCGGCGAACTGCCGCTGCCCGGTGAGAACGTTCGTCGGCTCGACGTGGCGACCTACCGCGTGCCCGACTCCCGCCTCGCCGAGCTCGCCACGATCGAGTTCGAACCGCCACGAGGCCTCGAGCCGTGGCAGGCCGCAGTCGTACTGCGAGAGTCCGTCGACGACGACTCGGTCGCGGCGTGGTTTTCAGAGATGATCGCCGACGAGGCGATCGTTGCCACCGACGATGACGGCACCGTGCGGCTCACCCGCGGCCCCGACACCTCGCGGCTCAGCGCCGTCGACCTCGCACACCTGCACCGCCTGTTCGCCCAGGGCGACGTCGTCGAGCTGGGAACCTACGACGCGGAGTTCACTGCGACGTGGAATGCGATCCGTAGCGAGCAACTCGCATTCGCCTCGAATGCCGGATGGTGGTCGCGGGGCGGCCCCGGCGGCCGGATGACGACACCAGCGAAGCTGGTCGGTGCAGCGGTGGCGCTGTTGGTGTTCGCAGCGGTGATCTTCGGGCTCGTCGTCCTGGCGAGCACCGAGGCGTTCTGGCGTGTGCTGTCGTCACCCTGGCTCGCCGTGATCGCCGGCCTCCTCGTGCCGCTCGTGGTCGCAGCGACGGCCTACCAGCCGATGTTCGCGTCGCGAACCGCCACCGGCTCTGCGCTCGCGTTGCGCTCGGAGTCGTTCCGACGATTCCTCGCCGCAAGCGAAGGGCGTCACGTCGACTGGGCATGGCAGCACGGGCTGGTGCGTGAGTACAGCGCCTGGGCAGTGGCGTTGGGGGCGGCCGAGGCCTGGTCGAAGGCGGTCAAGGCATCCAACATCCCCGACCCGCAGATGGCGCTGAGCGGACCGCTGCTGTTGTACTCGGCGGGCGCCGTATTCTCGTCGTCGCACACCGCGCCCTCCAGTTCCGGCGGCGGCGGTGGTGGTGGTGGCGGCGGTGTCGGTGGTGGTGGAGGCGGCGGGAGCTCAGGATCGTGGTGATCGTTCCTCGAGCGATGAGCCAAGGGACGGGATTCGGGCGGTTCGCTCATCGCCTCGCAGACGCAACCCCGAAGCGATGAGCCAAGGCACGGGATTCGGGCGGTTCGCTCATCGCCTCGGGCGTGAACGGTTGGGTCAGCCGGCGATGATGTGGTCGAGGGTGAGTTCGGGCTCGTTCTGTTCGATCCGGGCGAGCGCGTACTTGTTCTCGAAGAGTGCGACGAGGTGCCCGTCGAGCCGGGCGAGGATCCGCACGCCGGGCTTCTCGCGCAGAGCGTCAGCGGACTCCTTGTCGGTGAGCCGGATGGCCTGATACGGGGAGGACAGGATCTCGATCGGTGCGTTGAACTCGATGTCGAGCCGGTTCGCGAACACGTCGAACTGGAGCTGGCCGACGGCTGCGAGCACCGGTGACGCATCGCCCCAGTCGGGATCCTTCAGGACCTGGACGACGCCCTCCTCGTTGAGTTGGTCGAGACCCTTGCGGAACTGCTTCGTCTTGCCCGTGTCGAGCGGTCGGGCCGTGGCGAAGACTTCGGGAGCGAAGGCCGGGATCGGCGGGAACTTCACGCTCGGGCCGCTCTCGTCGTACAGCGTGTCGCCGAGATTCAGTCCCGTGGCGTTGACGAGGCCGACGACATCGCCCGGAAACGCCTCGTCGACCGTCGTGCGTTCGGCACCGAACACGGTCGACGCATACTTCGTGGCGAACGGCTTGCCGGTGCGCTCGCACGTCATCACCATGCCGCGGTCGAACCGGCCCGAGCAGATGCGGGCGAACGCAATGCGGTCACGGTGGTTGCGGTCCATGTTGGCCTGCACCTTGAAAACGAACGCCGAGCAGGGCTCGTCGAGATGTCGGGGCTTGTCGTCGACGTCGAGCCGAGGTGTCGGCGCCGGCGCAAGATCGACGATCGCATCGAGGAGGTGACGGACGCCGAAGTTGGTCAGTGCCGATCCGGCGAACACCGGGGTGGACTCGCCGGCGAGGAATGAAGCCATGTCGACGTCGGCATCCATCGCGCTGAGCAACTCGGTCTCCTCCGTGCTCTTGGTCCACGCCGTGCCCTCCTCGGCGGCGGCACGTTCGGCGGGCACGTCTTCCTCGGGTGCGATCTTGCTGCCTCGAGCGGTGCGGGTGAATCGTGTGAAGACGTCGGTGCGACGGTCGATCACTCCACGAAGGTCACCGAACGATCCGACCGGCCAGGTCGCAGGCGTGGGACGCAGTCCGATCTGCTCCTCGATCTGGTCGAGCAGCTCCAGCGGCTCCATGCCGGGCCGGTCGAGCTTGTTGAGGAAGGTGATCACTGGAAGGTTCCGCGACCGACAGACCTCGAACAGCTTGAGCGTTTGTGGCTCGATGCCCTTCGCCGAGTCGAGCACCATCACGACGGCGTCGACCGCAGCGAGCACCCGGTAGGTGTCCTCGGAGAAGTCGCGGTGGCCGGGGGTGTCGAGCAGGTTGAGTTCGTGGTCGCGGTACGGGAAGTTGAGCGCGGTCGACGAGATCGAGATCCCGCGCTTCTGCTCCATGTCCATCCAGTCCGATGTCGCTGCCCGTCGACCTTCGTGCGCCTTGACCGACCCGCCCGAGGTGATCGCGCCGGCGTAGAGCAGAAACTTCTCGGTGAGGGTGGTCTTGCCCGCGTCGGGGTGGCTGATGATGGCGAACGTGCGGCGACGCGCAGCTTCGCTGAGCACCTGGGCGGACATGGGGACGAGGCTACCGTCGACCTGTGACCTCTCGAAGTGAGATCGACCGTGACGTACTCGCCGAGTCGATGGAGCAGGAACTGCAGCGATTCGTCGAGCTGCATCCGAGGTCGGCCCACCTCGCCCGGGATGGTCGCCGTCACCTCCTGGCCGGTGTGCCGATGCCGTGGATGACTCGCTGGCCGGGAGCGTTCCCCGTGCACGTTGCGACGGCTTCGGGTGCACGGTTCGTCGACGTCGACGGCGTCGAATACGTCGACTTCTGCCTCGGCGACACCGGGGCGATGACCGGCCACGGCCGTGGCGGACTGGCTGCTGCAGTCGGTCGATCGACGACGATGCTGCCCAGCGAGGATGCCGCCTGGGTGGCCGACGAACTGCATCGCCGCTTCGGGATGGCGAAGTGGCAGCTGACGACTTCTGCGACCGACGCCAACCGATTCGTCCTCCGATTCGCCCGACACCTGACCGGCCGTTCGAAGATCGCCGTCATCGACTGGTGCTATCACGGCACGGTCGACGAGACGCTGGCGATCCTCGACCCTGGCGGCGACGCTGGCGACGGTACTGGCGGCGAGTCGGGCGGCAGGGTGATCAGCCGGCCGGGCGCGATCGGCCCGCAGGTCGATCCCGCGCTGACCACTCGGGTGGTCCCCTTCAACGATCTCGATGCCCTCGACGCCGCGCTCGCTCACGGCGATGTCGCTGCGTTGCTGATGGAACCGGCGCTCACCAACATCGGCATCGTGATGCCGCAGACCGGGTACCACGACGCGGTGCGCAAGATCACCAGACGTCATGGCGTGCTGCTGATCATCGACGAGACGCACACGATCTCCGCCGGTCCGGGTGGCTGCACGCAGGCGTGGGGACTCGACCCGGACATCGTCGTGATCGGCAAGCCGATCGGCGGAGGCTTTCCTGTCGCCACGTACGGCGTCACCGAGGACATCGCCGAGCAGCTCGACCCGGCGCTGCACGGGCACGACGCCGACGTCGGTGGGGTGGGGGGCACCCTGGCGGGAAGTGCGATGGCGACGGCGGCGATCAGGGCCACACTGTCGACGACGCTGCTGGAGGCGGACTACGAGCGCATGATCCCGCTCGCCACACGGTGGACCGATGGTGTGGCCGCCGCAATCGAGCAGTGCGGGCTCGACTGGTCGGTGCAGCAACTCGGCTGTCGCGCCGAGTACTGGTTCTGCCCGCTCCCGGTGAACGGTGCCGACGCTGCGGCGGCCGTCGACGACCACCTCGATGCGTTCATGCACCTGTGGACGCTCAACCGAGGGATCCTGATGACCCCGTTCCACAACATGGCCCTGCTGTCACCAGCACACACCGCCGACGACGTCGATCGTCACACCGAGGTCTTCGCCGCCGCCCTCGCTGCGATCACCTGAGTCCTCCGAGCGATGAGCGAACCGCCCGCATGGCGTTCTTTCGCTCATCTCTCGGCGCGGAATGTCAGGAGTGATGAGCGAACCGCCCGGATGCCGTCCTTTCGCTCATCGCTCGCAGGTGGATATCGGGGTCGGGTTGCCCACGTACGTCGGTCTCGGTCACAGTGGGGCGATGTCGAGGGATCTCGTGGAGGCCGCACGCACCGTGCTCGAGAACGCCGAGCGAGTGGTGGTGCTCACGGGCGCCGGGATATCCACCGATTCCGGAATCCCGGACTTCCGCGGGCCGCAAGGTCTGTGGACCAAGAACCCCACTGCGGAAAAGGCGGCGGACATCCGCTTCTATCTCGGGGACTCCGAGGTGCGCCGGGCAGCGTGGCAGAACCGGCTCACCACACCGGCGTGGACGGCCGAGCCGAACCGTGGCCACGCTGCGATCGTCGAGCTGGAGCGTCGCGGGCAACTTCACGGCCTGGTCACGCAGAACATCGATGGCCTGCACCAGAAGGCGGGCAACGATCCGTCGAAGGTGATCGAAGTGCACGGCACCGTGTGGTTCACGCGGTGCTGGGACTGCGAGGACCGTCGGCCGATGCAACAGGCACTCGAGCGGGTTCGGGCAGGCGACGACGACCCTGCGTGCCTGGAATGCGGGGGCATCCTCAAGAGCGACACGATCAGTTTCGGTCAATCGTTGGTGCCCGAGGTGATCGATCGGGCGATGCGCGTCAGCGACGAGTGCGACGTGATGCTCGCCGTCGGTTCGACACTCAGCGTGTTCCCGGCGGCGAACTGCGTGCCGCGGGCGAAAGCGACTGGCGCGAACGTGATCATCGTCAACGGCGACGAGACGGCGATGGACCGCTACGCCGACTGGCTGCTTGTCGGCCAGATCGGCGAGATCCTCCCGACGATCGTCGGCTAGCGCGCCGATGCGGTGCGTCGGCTGGCGAGCAGGGCCCCGCCGATCACGAACACCACGCCGACGAGCTCGAGCGCGAACACCTCGTCGTCTCGGAACACGACGCCGAGCGCGAGCGCAACGACGGGGATCAGGTACGTGATGAACGATGCCCGGGTCGAGCCGACCCTGCCGACGAGCGTCCCCATGAGCGCGAATGCGATGCCGGTTCCGACGACGCCGAGCACGGCGACAGCGATGACCGGACCCAACTCCCAGCTGGCTTCGTCGACCTGCCACAGGCCGTAGGGCGCAGTCCAGATGGTGGCGAGCGCGAGCACCTTGGCCATCAGATTCACCGAGCCGTAGCGCTGCTGCATCGGTGCGGCGATCGTGATGGCGAAGCCGTAGCAGACCGTCGCCAGCACGACGAGTGCGACGCCGAACGTCTCGTTCGATCCCTCGCCGATCGACGGCAGGCTCACGAGCACGACGCCGATGAATCCGACCGCGATCCCGAGCAACTGCGCCCCGCGGGTCGGTTGGCGCAGCAGCACCATGGCGAAGATTGCAGCGAAGATCGGGGTGCCGCCGTTGAGGAGGCCGGCGACGGCGGAGCTGATGTGCTGCTCGGCGATCGGGAAGAGCGTGAACGGCACGGCGACCCAGACGACCGAGAGGGTGACGATCCGCAGGCGATCCTCGGCCCGGATCCTCTTGTGCTGGCGGGGGAGCGGGAGCACAGCGAGCGCGAGCGCGCCGAGACCGACGCGCAGCAGCGTGATCACGCCGGGCGGCAGGGCGTCGAGGCCGATGTCGATGAACAGGAACGACGCGCCCCAGATGATCGCCACCGATACGAACAGTCCCCAGTCGGGCGCCGTGAACCGGTCATCGACGGGCGGAGTCGTCGTCGTGGTCGCAGTCACGGGCGCACGGTAGCGGCAGCAGTCAGTACCGAGCTGGCGGATATCGGACCCCGTGCTGTAATCCCGACCATGTTGGTAGGCTTTCGGGATGGCAACGTTCCGTGACCTGCTCTCCGCCGCCAAGTCCCAGATCCGCGAGGTCGATCCTGCCGGCGCAGCCGACCGCATCGAGTCCGGTGCGCTCGTGCTCGACGTGCGCGAACCCGACGAGTACGAAGAGGGCGCGCTGCCCGATGCGATCCACATCCCACGTGGCCACCTCGAAGCGCAGATCGAGAATCGCATCGCCGACAAGGGCGCTCCGATCGTCGTCTACTGCGCCGGCGGCGTGCGTTCGGCGTTCGCTGCGAAGACGCTCTCCGAACTCGGCTACACCGACGTCGAATCGATGGAGGGCGGGTTCGGCCGCTGGAAGGACGAAGGCCGCGCGTGGAAGCAGCCGGCCTCGCTGACTCCCGAACAGAACAACCGCTACAAGCGCCATCTCCTGCTTCCCGAGGTCGGCGTCGAGGGTCAGGTCAAGCTGCTCGACTCCAAAGTGCTGTTGCTCGGCGCCGGCGGTCTCGGGTCGCCTGCCGCCCTCTATCTCGCGGCTGCGGGCGTCGGAACGATCGGCATCGTCGACATGGACGAGGTCGACTCGTCGAACCTGCAGCGCCAGATCCTCCACAACATCGACCGCATCGGCGACCGCAAGGTCGACTCGGCGAAGAAGACGCTGACCATGCTGAACCCCGACGTCGACGTCGTCACCTACGACACCCGACTCGACGCGTCGAACATCATCGAGATCATCTCGGGCTACGACGTGATCGTCGACGGTGCCGACAACTTCCCGAGCCGTTACCTGCTCAATGACGCCAGCGTGAAACTCGGCATTCCGGTGGTGCACGGATCGATCTTCCGCTTCGAGGGCATGGTCAGCGTCTTCCACCCGACACAAGGTCCGACGTATCGCGACATGGTGCCGCAGCCGCCGCCCGCCGAACTGGCGCCCAGCTGCGCCGAGGCCGGCGTGCTCGGCGTGTTGCCGGGCATCATCGGTTCGATCCAGGCGCTCGAGACGATCAAGGTCATCCTCGGCCTCGGCGAGCCGTTGATCGGGCGCATTCTCACCGTCGACACCAACGACATGGAGTTCCGGGTCTTCAACCTGAAGCCGGACCCCGCCAACGAGGTCACCTACGCCAACCGAGACCGCATCGAGATCAAGGAACTCGACGGTCTCTGCGCCCCCGGCCTCAGCCACTGAATGTGACAGTTGGCGCACTGATGCGGAGGAACGGGCGGCACGACTGAGCCGGCGTGGTTTCGTGCCGTAGCGTCGAGTCCATGGCAACCGACACCGCATCGACGTTTCCCGTCACCGACGCGATCGGTGAGCGGCCGCCGTTCGGAGCCATGCGGCGTCTCACCCCCGACGAGCTCCGCGCCGAACAATACGTGACGCTGAGCCGGCCGCGCCGTCGTGCGTCGCTCAGCGCGAAGGCCCTCTTCGCCGTGATGGACCTGGTGTACGGCAAGGAGCGCACGTTGCCGAAATTCCGCGTGCTCGAACTCGTCGCTCGCGTGCCCTACCAGGCGTGGGAGAACGTCGCCTACGTCGCGGTGACCCACACGGCGAGCGAGCCGCAGTTCGCCCGACGCGTGTTCGACAAGGTGCGCGTCAGCCGCTTCGAGCAGGACAACGAGCAGTGGCACCTGCTGATCCTCGAGGAGTTGGTCGCACACGAGGGTCGTCGCCTCGGGTTCGTACGTCATCGACTGGTCCCCCAGGTGATGGCATTCGCGTACTACCAGTTGTCATGGATCATGTACGCCATCAGGCCGTCGTGGAGCTACCGCCTGAACGCCGACTTCGAGGACCACGCCGAGCACGAGTACGCCCTGCTCGTGCAGGAA
>JBGTIA010000165.1:0-8419 GCA_041745835.1 Ilumatobacteraceae bacterium
GCGGCCGTGGTCGGCGCCGTCGTGTGCCTGCTCGCCCTGGAGGTCCCGAACAACGGCGGCATCCTCATCGGCGCAGTCAGCGGCGTGGTGGCCGGCTACCTCGCCGACGTCGTCGAGACACGACGCATCGACAGGGATCCGACTCGGGCGGACCGCCGATGAACGCGTTCGCGGCGATCAGTGCCGTGCTGACGGTCGGGATGATCACCTACGCGTCGCGAGCGGGGCTGATCGTGTTCCTCGCCGATCGGCCACTGCCTGCGAACATCACGAGGGCGTTGCGCTACGTCGGACCCGCCGTCCTGTCAGCGCTGACGGTCAACCTGATCGCCGGCGGGCAAGGCATCGACGGCGTCGAATTCATCGAGGTCGCAGCGATCGCCGCCGCGATCGTGGTCGCCGCCACCGTCCGGAACCTCATCGCCTCGCTGGCCGCCGGCATGGCGACACTGTGGCTCCTGCTCTGGCTCCTCTGACCGACCGAACTGTCACACCGTGCCGGGTCAAACGTGACAGTTCGGCCGCGTGATGGTCAGGGGAGCTTGCCGACGTGGGCGAGAGCGAGGCGGATGAGGCGGTCGTGGCCGCTCGTCATCTGCGCGATCACTTCGGAGCTCACCGCTTCCTGCGGGGTGAACCACGAGAGGTCGAGCGCCTCCTGGGTCGGCTCGCACTCACCCTCGACGGGGACCACGTAGGCGAGGCTCACGGCATGGTGGCGGGGGTCGTAGAAGCCGGACCGATCCGGATTCGGAAAGTACTCGACGACCGTGAACGGTGTGGGATTCGCGGGGACGCGTGGCAGTGCGAGCGGACCGAGATCCTTCTCGCAGTGGCGCATCAACGCCTCGCGGACCCGTTCTCCGAAGAGCACACGCCCAGTCACCACCATCCTGCTGATCGAACCGTCGGAGGCGACCCTGAGCAGCATGCCGACCTTCGTGACGTTGCCCAGTGCATCGACTCGCACCGGTACGGCGTCGACGTAGACGATCGGGACGTGTGCTCGCACGAGTTCGAGGTCCTCGGGTGACAGCCAGCCGGTGGAGGTCTGGGTGCTTGCGCCTTCGTCGAAGTCCGTCACGGTCCCGATGTTCGCACGCGGACCGGCGGTGCTCCCGCATTCGTGCTCCGATCAGCGCTGTGACGTCGGTCCATCGGCGCAGTGCGAGGATGGGACGGTGCACGAGGATGGACGCCGCTGGGACGAGCGTTATATGACAACCACGCACGCTGAGGCGCGACCGCCCGAGGCGGTCGAGCGCTGGCCCGATCTCGCTTCGTCGTTGCCGACGACGGGACGCTGCCTCGACATCGCCAGTGGACCGGGTGCCGTCACGCTCTGGTTCGCCCGCACTGGTCTCGAGGTGACTGCGCTGGATGCGTCGGCTGGAGCGATCGAGTTGCTCCGCACCGCCGCTGCGGCAGCCGGGGTGGCCGACCGGATCGACGCCCGCACCCTCGATCTCGACGACGGACTGCCCGCCGACCTCGGGGAGTTCGACCTGATCGTGTGCCAGCGGTTCCGCGACCCGCAGCTCTACGCGCCCATCATCGACCTGCTCCGCCCTGGAGGGGTGGCGATCGTCACCGTTTTGTCGAGCGCCGGGAACGCCGATCCAGGGCCGTTCCAGGCACTGCCTGGAGAACTGTCCGCAGCCTTCGGCGACGACGAGCGGTGCGAACTGCTGCGCTCACACGAGGGCGAGGGCATGGCGCATGTCGTGGTTCGCCGACGTTGACGACGGTCAGGCGCCTTCGAGCAAGACGTCTCGCAGCGCTTCGTGTTGCGTCGAGCCAGCGGTGGTCGTCTCGAGGAAGTCGACCAGCAGGTCGGCGAACACCTCCGGCTGTTCCACGTGCGGGAAATGCCCGACTCCTTCGAGGATCTCGAGGCGGCTCGTCGGGATCAGCTCGTGTGCGGCATGCGCATGCGCGACCGGGATGATCCCGTCGTGGTCGCCCCACACGATCATCGTCGGCACGTGCGCAGCGAGATACAGACGGTCGCTGGCATTCACGGTCTGGCCGGTCGGCTCGATCACCCCGCGCATCGTGCGGACGAATGCCTTGCGGTTCGGCGCGCCTGCGAGCGAACTGTAGGCACGCCACATCTCGGAGAGTCTCGGGTGCCGGATGTTGCGACGGCCGAGCTGGCGACCGACGTCGGTTGCCCGATCGACGATGGGCTTGGGGAAGGCGAACGGCATCACGTATTCGGCGCCCGGAAGCGTGAGCGCCCGCAGGAGCCAGGACACTTCACGCCCGAGACCTCCGCTCCCCACGAGGACCAGGCGATCGACGAGATGCGGATGTTGGTAGGCGAGTTGCATGGCGACGCCGCCGCCGAACGAGTGACCCACGATGGTGACGGATTCGACCCCCAGGATCGACAGGAAGTCGCGCAACCCACTGGCGAAGGCGCCGAGCGAGTAATCGCCCGTCGGCTTCGCCGACTCGCCGTGGCCAAGGAGGTCGACGGCGATGACGTCGGCGTGCGGCTTCACGAAGGGAATGACGTCGTCCCACGTCTTGGAACTACCGGCGAGGCCGTGGATCAGCAGGATCGTTTCACCCGTTCCGCCACGCCGAAAGCCGACCGAGTGACCATGGATCGTCACGTGCTGAAGGGGAAGTCGCGAACTCACCCTGCCAGTATCCCCGAAGATGCCCCACCAAGCAGGGCCGAACGGACCGCGACGGACTGTCGCTCTACCAGGTCGGCGAGGGTGGGTGAGTTCGTGAGCGCGCTGTGTGGACGTCAGTCGGGTCGGACGTCGGCTCGTGGGGACCGCCGGCATCGACCCACCGCGAAAAGTCCATGGGGTCGGTCTTCAGGCTGGGCAGGCTGGTCGTGGCGAGCCACGACATGAACTGATCGGGCGCCAGCGGCCGCGAAATGCAGTAGCCCTGGGCGATGTCGCACCCGAACGCCTGGAGCTGTTGGAGCACCTCGTTGTTCTCGACGCCCTCTGCGACCACGACCAGGCCGAGGTTGTGGCCCAGCTCGATCGTGGACCGCACGATCACCTCGTCCTGCTCGTCGAGCAGCAGGTTGGCGACGAACGACTGATCGATCTTGAGTTCGGAGACGGGGAGCCGGCGAAGGTAGCTGAGCGACGAGTACCCCGTCCCGAAGTCGTCGATCGACAACCGCACACCGACCTCGTGCAGTTCGTTGATCGTGGCGCGCGCCCGCGGTGCATCGATCAGGAGCGACGACTCGGTGATCTCCAGCGTGAGCATCGAGGGATCGACCCGACTCGCCGAGAGGTGCTGCTCGACCCGAGCGGCGAGCTTCGTGTCGAGCAGGTCGTGCGTCGAGAGATTGACAGCGAGTCCGAGACGGTATCCACGGTCGTGGATGGCACGGACGTGCCCGATCGAGCGCTTGAGCATCAGGTCGGTGAGCTGCTTGATGAGTCCGGTGTCCTCGGCGATCCGAACGAACTGCGCCGGCGATACGTCGCCTCGTACTGGGTGCGTCCATCGCACCAGTGCCTCGGTACCGACCACGGTTCCCGACGCCAGGTCGAGTTTGGGTTGGAGATGGACCTTCAACTCGTCGTTCTCGATGGCCGAGCTGAGGTCGCCGAGCATTGCGAGTCGGGCGGGGGTGCGGCGATCGATCTCGTCGCGGTAGATCTCGACGCCGAGCCGCTGCGTCTTGGCGTTGAACATGGCGATGTCGGCGAAGCGCAACGGTGCGCCGTCCTCGACGTCCTCGTCGACGATCGCCAATCCGGCGCTCGCCGTCACCACGATCTCGAGGCCGTCGAGCGTCACCGGACGACCGACGTCGCTGACACACAACCATGCCATCGCGAGCATCTGCTCGCGATCGCTCCGCTCGCCGACGATCGCGAACTCGTCACTGGCGAGGCGCGCCAGTACGTCGCCGGGGCCGAGGAGCGCGGCAAGCCGCTGGCTCACCACGCAAAGCAGCTCGTCACCGGCGTGGTGGCCAAGGGTGTCGTTGACCTCCTTGAAGCGGTCGAGGTCGAGCATGATCACGAACAAGTGGTCGTCACCGCTGCGCTTGGCTGCGATCTCGATGACCGAGCGTTCGAACGACACCCGGTTGGGGAGACCGGTGAGCGCATCCTCCCGGGCCTCGCGCTCGATGCGCTGGTGAAGCAGACCCCGTCGCAAGCTGGCCGCCAACTGCTCGGCGAGGCTGCGCAACAGCATGAGATCATCGGGACCGAAACGCTTGTCGGGACTCTTCCGACCGGCGATCACCAGCACGCCGATCACCCCGGACTCATCGCTGATTCGAGAGACCATGACTTCTCGGATATCTGCCTCCTGGGCGCGAACTGGAGCGATGGTGTCGCCGCTCAACACGCTCGCACCGTCAAAGGCCAGGACGTCGACCCATTCCGGTTCATCTGACGAACCCGGGAGCCGTACCCCTACTGATCCATGAATGATCGGTCGGGCGGGCGCGTCAGGCTGGAACACCACGAGGGCAGCGCCCTCGGAACGAAGCAGAATCGCTGCCTCGACAATCGCCGCCCGAGAGATCTCGTCGGGATCCAACGATCGGCCGACACGGCCGGTGAACCCATGGACCGCGTTGAGTTCACGCAGCCGTTGGTCGATCGCGCCATATGCCCGGATGATGTACCACAACAAACCCACCGGCACCAGAGCGACCAGCAGCAACCACGGCGAGATCAGGGCGAGCCCCAGCAGCGTGCCGGCCAAGGTCGAATTGACCACGAACAACCACCAAGCGATCACGGACTCCCCCGACAGGCGTTGCCAGAACCCGCCCTCGAAGCGCGAGATGACGAATGCCATGACCACGGCGGAAGCGATGCTGCACACTGCGCCGGCCACGATCGACGCCATGACGAGAACGACGTGCTCGTCGCCGGCAACACCCGTGATCCCTCGGAAGACCGTGAACGCAAGCGTCAGTTCGAAGACGAACAGGGCGAGGTTCAATACCACCTTGTGAAACGGCGGACGTCGTACGGCGAGCATCATCGCCAGAGCTCCGACAACGCGGACAAGGACCGCCGGCGCACACGCTACGTACACGAGGCTGAAGGCGATTGGAATCTCCGACAGCGAGAACGCAAGAGCCTCGCGTCGAAAGATGAACCGAAAGACGCTGTATTCGGTAACGGCGAAGGCGACCCCGACGGCCAGTGTCACCCAAATCGACGAAGGCTGCACCGCGACGTCGCGGTCGGGGAGCGAAGCGAACAGCGCGCCCGCTGTTGCGAGCAATACCGCCGCCACGAGGACAGTGTCACGCTGAGGGCGGGAACTGCCCGCAGTGTCCGCTGTAGCAGCGACGCGTGGAGTCAATGTTGCCCCATCCTCTGCTGCAACAGGCTGCGGCGTGCTCACTCAGCGCTCCTCGACTGGGAGCGCCACGTGACTACTCCCGCCGGTCTTATCGTCCCAATTGAGCGGCGACTTGAGGGATCAGAGCACGGCTAGCACCCGAGAGACCATCAGCTCCCTGAGGTCACCACCAATGAACACCCCACCAGTGGACACCCTGAGCGGCGGTGCGGTTCACGACGTTGATCATTGGAACTCCATTCGGTTGCTCCGCCCCAACAGAAGCGGACATGGTCGTCCGTGTCGCACGAAGTGACAAGGACGCTTGAAGAAGGGCACACAATATCTTGACAAACGTGGTTCGTCAACACGGAGCGAACATATCGACCACGGTGGGTGACCAGAATGGCGTGTCAGGCCCCCAGCGGGACCGACGGCGTGACCGAATCCAGACGATCGGCCGCTGATCAGTCGTGTGAAACCGCCGACTCTGTCGCAAGACACGACGATTCGACGGTGCAGAACCACGGGGAGTGCGGCGCAACCGCACAGCGCATCGATGACGATCGCAACCAGTCCAGCGGACCTCTCAGCTACCTGTGCGTCCCGGCCTGCGGCCTGCCGACCGGCGGGTCAACGTGCGTCGAGCTGTGCGCGAACGTCGACGATGGCGTCGCGAAGGGTCGCCACGATCGTGTCGACGTCGGACTCGTCGATGATGAGCGGCGGTGACATCACGTTGAGGTTCACCATCGGCCGCACGATCAGTCCTCGGGGTTCGCAGGCGTTGGCGACCATCTTGCCGACGTCGAGCTCCTCCGGGTACAGCTCCTTGGTCGCCTGGTCGGCGACGAACTCGACACAGGCCATCAGATGCGAGCCCCGAACGTCGCCGACCATCGGCAGATCGCGAAGTTCCTGCAGACGCTCCATGAAGTACGGGCCGATTCGCTTGACGTGGTCGAGCAGGCCTTCGCGCTCGATGATCTCGATGTTCTTGAGGCCGGCGGCACAAGACACCGGATGTCCCGAGTAGGTGTAACCCACGGCGAAGTAGCGACCGTGTCCCTCCTCCGCGATGACGTCGAAGATGCCGTCGCTGAAGATCGATGCTCCGAGCGGCAGATAGCCCGACGTCAAGCCCTTGGCCACCGTGATCACGTCAGGCTGGATGCCGAACATCGAGTCCGACGCGAACCACTCGCCGAGCCGGCCGAACGCCGTGACCACCTCGTCGGAGACGTACAGGATGTCGTTGTCGCGGCAGAGCTGCCAGATCCGCTGGAGGTAGTCGGCCGGCGGGACGATCACCCCGCCCGACCCCATGATCGGCTCGCCGAAGAACGCTGCCACCCGGTCCGGGCCGCCCATCCGGTCGATCGCCGCCCGGAACTCGGCGACCAGATCGTCGGCGAACTCCTGCTCGGAGCGTCCGGCACCGAAGCGGTAGTGGTTCGGCGAGGACAAGTGCAGGATCCGATCGTCGAGATAGTCGAACCCGGGAATCCGATCCCCTGGCTTCCCTCCGATGGAGACCGAGGCGAAGGTGGTGCCGTGGTAGGCGTCGATCCTGCTCAGGATCCCCCGCTTCTCCGGCCGCCCGAGCGCATGTTGGTAGAACTGCACGAGCCTGAACGTGGCGTCGATCGCCGTCGACCCGCCGCACGTCAAGAACACGCGGTTCAGATCGCCGGGAGCGAGCTCGGCAAGGCGCGCGGCGAGTCGCACCGAAGGCACGTTCGTCATGTCGACGAACGGGTTGGCGTACGCCAGATTGCGCACCTGAGCGGCGATCGCGTCGGCCATCTCGTCGCGCCCGAGCCCGATGTTCGTGCACCACATCCCGCCGACCGCGTCGAGATACTCCCGGCCGTCGTTGTCGACGAGTCGGGCGCCCGACCCGCGTGTGATGGGCAACACGTCGTCGGTCCGGAAGGTGTCGAAGCCCTGATACGGATGGAGCAGGTGACGGCGGTCGAGCTCGACGATCGAGCTGGTGTCGAGATCGGACATGCGACGACTGTACGACGCCCGCAACCGCGGCAAGTCCCCGTGCGAGGGGCACACTGCGTGGGTGGCTGACGTTCGGAGAGGTCGTGAGGTGTGGCGCTGACGGAGAGGGTCGACGCACTCCAACGTCGCCACCCGGTCGCAGGGTTCCCGATAGGGGTGATCTACAAGTTCGGCGAAGACCAAGGGCCGTATCTCGCAGCCCTCATCACCTACTACGGCTTCTTGTCGCTGTTTCCGCTGCTGCTACTGCTGACCTCGGTCCTCGGGTTCGTCCTCGACGGCCGCCCAGAGCTCCAGCAACGGATCCTCGACTCCACGCTCAGCCAGTTCCCGGTGATCGGTGACGAACTCGCAGACCCCCGCGGGCTCCAGGGGAGCATCGGAGCGATCATCGTCGGCGGTCTCGTCGCGCTGTATGGCGCCCTCGGCATCGCGCAGGCGATCCAGAACGCGATGAATGTCACCTGGTCGGTGCCCCGCAACCACCGACCGAACCCCATCCGGGCGCGTCTGCGAAGTCTGCGCCTCATCGCCGTGGTCGGGGTCACCATCGTGGCCACGACGATCCTGTCAGGCGCCGGCTCGAATGCCAGGACGTTCGGCGCCGACGTCGGGGCCAGGAGCACGATCGCCGCGATCATCTTGTCGATCCTCGCCAACGGTGCGGTGTTCGTCGTGACGTTCAGGATCTTCCGCCCCAACACGGTGCGTGCTCGCGACGTCATACCTGGAGCGATCGTCGCCGCCGTCATATGGCAGCTCCTGCAGTTCTTCGGGATCGCCTTCGTCGGCACCGTCGTCAAGGACTCGGGCGCCACCTACGGCGTGTTTGCGCTCGTGCTCGGCTTGTTGGCCTGGATCTTCCTCGCCGCCGTCGGCGTCGTGATCGGATCCGAAGTCAACGTGGTGCGCACCAAGCGGTTGTATCCCCGAGCGTTGCTGACACCGTTCACGGACAACGTCGACCTCACCGACGCCGACCGACGTGCCTACCTCGACGCGGTCAACTCTCAGCAGTTCAAGGGATTCCAATCGGTGACGGTGCACTACGAAGACGACGGCCAACAGGCATCGGCCCGCCGCGCCCGCGCGCAGGCGCCCCCGC
>JBGTIA010000166.1:0-10157 GCA_041745835.1 Ilumatobacteraceae bacterium
GTGCCGCCGTTGCGCTGGGCCTCGGCCACGACGTGCATGGCGAGCGTGGACTTACCCGACGATTCGGGACCGTAGATCTCGGTGACCCGCCCCCTGGGCAGTCCGCCGATGCCGAGCGCCAGGTCGAGCGAGAGTGCGCCGGTGGAGATCGTGTCGATCCCGAGGTTGGTGCGGTCGCCCATGCGCATGATCGACCCTTTGCCGTACTGCTTGTCGATCTGGGCCAGCGCCATGTCGAGTGCTTTGTCGCGGTCGTTGCTCATGAGGTGCTCGCTTTCGAGGCGGTGGGTGTGATGCTGCCGACGGTACGGAGGGGGTGTGACACTCGGGACCGAATGACATCAGTGTAGTTGCGAACAACTGTTCGCTCAAGCCTTTGGCGAGCGGAACTTCGAACGGACCCACTTCGAACGGATCGACGTCGACCGGGTCTACCGAGAACATCTATCGAGAGCGGGTCATCGGTGGCGTCGGGAGCTCGCCGGGCGCCGGCGGCCGCATCGCCAGGTCGATCGCCTGCCACAGCGTGTAGCTCGACGGATAGACGGCGATCGGGACCACCACCGCGATCGCCACCAGAGCGACGATGAGCTCGAACACCGCGAAGTCGGGCGCCGTCAGGACGAGACCGACCGCCGCACCGACGATGACGAGGCCGAACGTGAGCCCCATCGTGATGGTGACCGCGCCGAGCTCGAAGCCCACGTCGGAGCGCCGCCACGGTGTGGCACAGCGACGACAGCGGTCCTGCTTGGCGAACCACCCGGTGAAGTAGGCCCGTCGATCACCGCACCACGGGCAGCGCCGAAACGCTCCGCGCCACAACATGGTGGGGAGCGTCGGCCGGTTCGGCGACCGATCTGCAGCCGCAGGCGACATCACGAAGTCGCAGGGTAGGCCCCCGATCCGCGAGACTCTCGCCGGTGCAACGCAATATCGCCGCGATCTGCTTCCTGCTCGCCGCGATCGCGTTGGGCGTCGCCGCCGGAGCGTGGTGGCTGCAGTTCACCGTCTTCACCCCCGACGACACCGTCGGCAAGACCGAGGCGATCCTCGACGACGACGAGATCCGCGCCGACATCACCACGATCGTGGCGGCGGCCACTGCAGGAACGCTGGACCGGACGCCGACCGAGATCGCCGCCGACATCGGCCCCATGATCCATAGTCGCGCCGGCGCCGGCGTGATGACCGAGATCGTCCGTGACGCCCACGCCCGGGCCATCGGCAACCGTGCCGAACCGGTGCGGATCACCGGCGAGCAGATGATCTTGATCGTCCGCGACGAACTCGTCGCCGACCTCGCGCCGGTCACACTGCCAGTGGCCGAGATCTCGACCTTGCGGATCCTCGGCAACGCGCTCGGCTGGGTCGCCGCGGTCACGGCGATCCTCGGCGTCGTGATCGCCCTGTTCGGCCTGATCATGCGCCCGGAAGGATCGGTGGTCCTGTTGGGATTGGGCGAGCTATTGCTCGCGCTCGGCGCCTGTCTGGTGGTGATCGGCTATCTGGTGCCGGTGTTCGTGCTCCCTGCGATCAACGACACGACCTGGGCGGGAGCCGTGCCACGGCTCGCGATGCGGACCTTCCCACTCGGCATGGGCATCTCGGTTGTGTTCGTGGCGCTCGGCCTGTTCATCGTGTTGCGCTCGTCGGGGTCCGGCCGGCGCAAGCAGTGGTCCACCCCGCTCTCGGTGGGCCGCTACCGCGACGAGCGCAGCTGGAGCTGAGCGAACCAGTCGGCTCGGCGAACTACGCCGTCAGCTCGTCGACGAACTCGCCGAACACGTCGACGTAGCGCATCGCGTCGGCGTCGTCGTGCATCACCGAGATGAGCCACTGCTCGTCGAGGCCGGGCGGGAGCAGCACGCCCCGGTTGATCCCGTGGATCCACTGGGCGAACGCCAGATCGAAGTCGGTCGCCTTGTAGTCGCGGTAGTTGCGCACAGGCCCGCGGGACCAGGTGATGCAGCCCTTGGCGCCGAACTCGACCGTGTGAGCGGGGATGCCCGACCGATCGATGACGTCCTGGCAGGCGCCCACGAGGGCGTGGTTGCGGGCCACGGCGGCGGCCACGTTCTCGGTGGTGCACACCTCGCTCAGCACGGCCTTGGTGGCGGCCATCACGAGTGGGTTGCCGTTGTACGTGCCGAGGTGCAGCACCTCACCGGTGGCGATGAGCTCCATGTACTCGGCCTCGCCGCCGAACGCGCCGACCGGGAAGCCGCCGCCGATCGACTTGGCGAGCGTGACGAGGTCGGGGCGGACGCCGAGCTTGGCGCTCGCACCGCCGAGGCCGGCGGTGAGGCCGGTCTTGACCTCGTCGAAGATCAGGAGCGTGCCGTGGCGGCGGGTGATCTCACGGACCGCCTCGAGGTATCCCGGCTCCGGCAGGCAGATCCCGATGTTCTCCATCACCGGCTCGACGATGAAGCAGGCGACGTCGCCGTTCGCGAGGGCTCGATCGAGCGCGTCGGCGTCGTTGAACGGGATGACGATGACGTCGGCCACCGTGCCGGAGGTGATCCCCGCTGATTGCGGGACCGAGAACGGAGCATCGGCCGGGCCGGCCCGGTCGATCGCCGGCTTGTTCGAGATCATCACCTCGTCGTGGTGACCGTGATAGCCGCCCTCGACCTTGACGATCTTCTCCCGGCCGGTGACGCCACGGGCGAGCCGGATGGCATCCATCGTGGCCTCGGTGCCCGAGTTCGTGGGTCGCCACATGGGGAACCCGAAGTGCTGGGCCAGCAGCTCGCCGACGTCGGCGTTCAGCTCACACGGGGTCACGTAGAGCGTGCCGTCGTCGAACTGGGCCTCGACGGCGCGACGCACCGCTGGATGCATGTGGCCGGCGAACAACGCGCCGAAGCCCATGTCGTAGTCGACGTACTCGTTGCCGTCGACGTCGATCATCCGGGATCCGGACGAGTGCTTGACCACCACCGGCCACGGGTCGTACGCCTGGAAGCTCGAGGGAACGCCGGCGGGCATCACCTTGCGAGCGCGATCGGTGGCGGCCTGCGACCCGCGGGTGCGGTCGGAGTACACCGCCATCTCGCGTTCGGTGATCTGCTTGGCCCGGGCAACCAGGTCGGTCGGGGTGGTCGTGTCGGTCATCGCGTACCTCGTGACTAGTTGTCGATCCGTGGGTGGAGCCTAGCAGAACGACGAATATCGTCGTGCCGAGCTGACGAGACGACGGTATTCGTTGCGCGCTCGTCAGTTGCGCGGCACGTCCTTCCAGGGGAGTTCCTTGTCGACGCGGGGTTCGCCCGGCAGTCCGAGCACCTGTTCGCCGAGGATGTTGCGCATGATCTCCGAGGTGCCGCCCTCGATGGAGTTCGCACGGGTGCGCAAGAACGCATAGCGCGGCCCGCGAGCGCCGCCGGTGACGTCGAGCTCATCGGTGCGCCGGAACGTGTAGTCGTAGCCGATCAGCGCCTCGGCGCCCAGGAGGTCGATGCAGAACTCGAAGAGGTCCTTGTTCAGCTCGGCGTACGACAGCTTCGCGACCGAGCCCTCCGGGCCGGGGTTCCCGACGCGAGCGGCTTCGGACGCCCGGGCATTGGTGAGTCGCTGCACGTCGCCACGCACCCAGAGCTTCATCAACTGGTCCCGCCGCGCCGGGGTCCGTTCCCATTCGGCCAGGTCGTTCCAGATGCGAACGGCCTCGAGCGCGGCACCGCCGGGCTTGGGAGCCGACGCCCCTCCCCCGCCCCCGCCGATCGAGACCCGCTCGTTCATCAACGTCGTGAGCGATGCGCGCCACCCTTCGCCCTCGGCGCCGATGCGGTCGGCATCGGAGATCCGGACGTCGGTGAGGTACACCTCGTTGAACTCGGCCTCCCCGGTGATCTGACGGAGCGGCCGCACCTCGACGCCGGGCGCCCGCATGTCGAGAGCGAAGTAGGTGAGGCCCTTGTGCTTGGGCAGATCGGGATGTGTCCGGGTGACCAGCATCCCGCGATCGGCGATGTGCGCCAGGGTGTTCCAGACCTTCTGGCCGTTCACCACCCATTCGTCGCCATCTCGAACGGCGCGCGCTGCGAGCCCGGCGAAGTCCGAGCCCGCGCCGGGCTCGGAGAACAATTGGCACCACTTCTCCTCACCCGTGAACATCGGGCGCAGATACCGCTGCTTCTGCTCGTCGGAGCCGTGAGTGAGGATGGTCGGGCCGGCGAGCATCATGAAGAACGTCGTGGGATCGGCCGGCGCGGCTCCGGCATCCTTCAGCCGCCGCTCGACCAGCCGGTTGAGATCGGGCCGCACGCCGAGCCCACCGAAACCCTCTGGGTAGTGGACCCAGGCGAGGCCGTGGTCGTAGCGCACCCCGCGGAACTCGATCGGGTCCATCGCCGAGGGATCGAACTGGTCGAGCAGCGCATCGAGGGCCTCGAGCACGCTGTTGGATTCGGCATCGGCGGCGGTGGGGCGTTCAGCGAGATCGGTCACCCCATCAGTCTCGCGGACCGACCACCACCCGTCACGAAACGAGCGCCGGACGGGGATCGCCATCGGCAGGGCGACCGCCGGACGTTCGCGGATCGATCACGATCGGAGGGTGTCGAACGGTGCCACGCGTGGCAGACTGTCGCACCACATGGTGGGCGTAGCTCAGCCAGGTTAGAGCGCCAGGTTGTGGCCCTGGAGGCCGGGGGTTCAAGTCCCCTCGCTCACCCCAATGGGCCCGGCGGTGTCGGAGTCGAACACGACCCCATACACTGCCGGGCCTGCACGCGCCTCTAGCTCAATGGCAGAGCAGTGGACTCTTAATCCATTGGTTCTGGGTTCGAATCCCAGGGGGCGCACCAAACCCTTGCGAATGAGGGGTTTTCGAGGATCTGGCCAGGACTCCGATGCACCAGGAGGCCGTGAAAGCCAATGGATTCGAAATCCACATTCCTCGACGATCGAGCCCTCGCAGGGCGCCGATCGAGCACTCTCGACCGCTACGAACTGCTCCTCGGAGAGTTCGAATCGTGGCTCGGCGACGCCATTTTGAAGGCCACTCGCCAGGACCTGAAGCGGTACCTCGGACACCACCGCCAGACCCGTTCACCGAACGGTGCTGCGTTCGTCAATCGACACCTCCGCAGCTTCTATCGATGGGCACTCAGCGAGGGCCTCATCAACGACGATCCGTCCGTCGGGTTGAGCGTCAAGATCGAACCTCTGCCACACCGCACGGCGTCCGACGACGGAGGGTCCGCGACAGGGCGCGTCGTTGACATCCGTTGCACCGAACCATAAAGTTTCGCAATGCAAGAGCGAGTCTCAGAAAGTGGCCACGCTGGGGCGTCGATTCCGGTGGTCGACCTGGGATCTGCATTGTCTGGTGATGGAGCTGCGCGCGAGGACGTTGCGAGAACGATCGACCATGCCTGCCGAGACGTGGGCTTTCTGGTCGTCACCGGCCATGGGGTCGACTCGGCACTGGTGACCCGACTGCGAGAGTTGGCGTTCTGCCTCTTCGATCTGCCCCTGGAGGTCAAAGAGCGTTACGAACCGGAGCCGGGCAGCGGGCACGGTGGCTACCTGAATTCCGAGGCGCTTTCATTCAGCCGCGACGATGCATCCCCTCCCGACCTTAAGGAGACCTACACGATCCATCGACCCGACTTCGACGGCGATTCGGCCGAGGTCGACGACGTTCACTCGCGACCAAATTCCTGGCCGGCCGAGGTTGAAGAATTCGAACCCATCACCGTCGAATACTTCCGGGCAATGGAGCGGTTGGCGGGGCAGATGATGTCGCTGTTCGCCCTCGCCCTCGAACTCCCCGAGTCGTACTTCGAGCCGTTCGTCGACCGCAGCATCTCGGCTATCCGAATGCTGCACTATCCGCCGGTCAACGAGCCGCCGCTCGAAGGCCAGCTGCGTGCCGGTGCGCATACCGACTTTGGAAGCCTGACGTTGTTGCTCACCGACGACGCACCCGGGGGGCTCCAAGTTCTTCGTCGTGAGGGATGGTTCGACGTTCCGCACATCCCAGGCTCTTTCGTCGTGAACATCGGCGATTTGATGGCTCAATGGACCAACGACCGGTGGTCGTCGACGCTGCACCGCGTGGCGGTGCCGCCGCTGAGTTCGTCGAGCAGGCGGCTCTCAGTGGCGTTCTTCCACCAGCCGAACCACGACTCAGTCATCGAAACCCTTCCCACCTGCCTCGGGCCGGGCGAGAGGCCGCGATACCCTCCCGTAACCTCCGGCGATCACCTCCTGACCAAAGTGATGAAGCAGCGCCAAATGGGTGCCATGAAGAGGTGACAATCGTTGGTTCCTCGGCAAAGGTTGATCGCCGTTCCACGGGGACGAAAAACCTGACGATGGTCCCAGACACCACTGGACGCCTGCCACCCGAACCGCCCCCATCGTCGCTAGCGTCTTCCGGCCGGTCGATTGCATGGAATCGTAGTTTTCCGGCCCACCCACACACTGAGCTACAAGACCCAGAGCGTCCACGGACTCGACGCGCCGAGACCGTGGGACGACGTCGACGAATTCGAACTCGCGACGTCGCGGTTCAGGAGCGCCTGGCAGACCCGTTTGCGAGCGTGACCGACGGCGAGTCGTGATCAGGAGGTAGCGACCGGCCCGACGATCGAGCGGGCCACCCCGGCATGGCAACCGACGGTTCCGTCCACGACCTGTGTGATCCCCAGATCCACTGCCACCGACGCCAGCGAGTACGCCTCGTCCATCGTGAACCCACCGCGGTCCACCAGGAACCGCAGCATCTGCTCGGCCGCCATCCGCATCGCGTCGTCGAGGTTCTCCCCGAATCCGTGCGTGTACCAGTGCGAATCGGTGAGCAGCGTCGGCGATTCCACGGCAAGGTCCCGCACCACCGTCAATCGCAGCCGCACGTTCAGCGAGGCCTCGATCGCAGTGCCGCAGATCTCGCCGTCGCCCTGTGCGAAGTGCGGGTCACCCACGAAGAACCCGGCGCCGTCGTTGAATACCGGGTAGAAGACCGACGTTCCCGGCCCGAATCGCCAGTTGTCCACGTTCCCCCCGAAGACCCCGGGTGGAATGCTGCTCCGACGACCCGGCTCAGCAGGTGCGACCCCCATCACCCCGAGGTGTGGGCGGACCGGCACGCACACGTCGCGACCGGGCGCGAACGGTTCTCGAATTGTGAGATCCGGTTCCGACACGGTCCCCGGAAGGTCGTACAGATCACGTGCCGTGAAGTCGAACCCGAACAGCGGTCGGGCGAGGTGGCCGAAACCGTCCCCACCCTCTGGTGGGGTATCCAGCTCGTAGATGGTGATCCGCTCTTTGCCAAACTCGTCGTGGAACAGCCCCCAGTTCGCCGCGCAGTTCGACCCGTGCCGCAGCCGTGGCCGCATCTCGATCAGATCGACACGCAACGTGTCCCCCGCCATCGCATCCTCGACTGCGATCGGGCCCGTCATGATGTGCACTCCAGGAGTGCGATCAGCCTCGGCGAATCCATCCCAAATGGCCTGGACACCCTCGTCCATGAGCAGATCGGGCGCGTCCCCCGAATGGTGAGTGACGGCCTCGATCGTCACCTCCGCGCCGCTGGCCACCGAGAGTACATGGGGCTCGTCGCGTGAGAAGTACCCCCAGAAGCAGGTCTCAGGCGTAGCGATCAGTCGGTGCGATGAGTCGCCGAAGTCCGTCGTCGCGGACGTGGCACGGGCGGACGGAGTGGTGCTCATTGCGTGGAAGGTACGTTCATCTGGTTTCCGGCGTGTTTCCACTTCGTCACGATCAGTGCCACCAAACCGTTCAGCCGAGGATCGACTTCGTTCGCTTGACGAGATATAGTCTCGCATTGCAGGATATAAGGCATTGCTTGAGCCGGAAGCCGCTGCCCACCACCCCATCGGAGTTGACGTGAACGAACCTAAGAACGGACTGACCTGGCCGAACGGCGCTCGGATCGCCGTTGCCCTCACGGTGATGTACGAAACCTGGTCGGACGGCTCCGCCCCGCCGTACTCCGTCCAAGCCACCCATCTGAAGGCCGGCACCGTTGATCACGCCGGAAAGGCATGGTCAACCTACGGCGGTCGCGTCGGCGTCTGGCGAATCCTCAGAACCCTTGAACGCTGGCAGATGCCGGCGACGTTCTTCACGAATGGCCGATGTGCCGAGATCTACCCCGACTCCGTGAAAGCAATCGTGCGAGGAGGCCACGAACTCGGCGGTCACGCCTACACACAAGACGGGCTGCTCGCATACATGAACGACGGCGAGCAACGCACCACCATCAATCACAGCCTCGACCTGCTCGAATCGGTCGGAGAAAAACGCCCGACCGGCTGGCTCAGCCCAGTGCTCGCCTTCACCCCGGCCACGGTCCCACTCTTGGCCGAAGCCGGCCTGGCGTGGCACGCCGATGTCACCTACCTCGACCGGCCCCATCGCATCGAGACACCACACGGCTACATCGCAGCAGTCCCCAACAGCGACTTCACCGACAACCGCGTGCTCAAGGCAAACCCTCAGGATCTCGTCGACGTCCACACCCACACCTTCGACTACCTCTACGAGCACGAGCCCATGTCACTCCTCGCGCTCACGCTGCACTGTCAATTCGGCGGACGCCCCTTGGTGATCGCAGCATTCGACCAGATCATGAAACACATCACCGCACGCGAAGGCGTCTGGCTCGCCCGCCACAGCGAACTCGGTCGCTGGGCAATCGACAACGAAATCGACGAATCCACATACCACCGCGGACCACTCTCCGACGTCGCAACCCACGCCTGAGGGAACCCGGCAATCCGTCGATCAGCTGCTCAGTCCGGTGTCGCCGAGCTCGGCCGACAGCCGATTCGCAGCACTCAGGACCGCCTGGGCAACCGGAGATTCACGGTCGACCGGCACCGACGCCGACGTACCGATGATCCCGAGCGAACCGACCAGATCAGCGTGAGAGAACACGGGCGACGCGATTGCTCGTGTTCCCTCGCCGACGTTGGTGTTGATCGACATCCTGGTCCGACGGATCTCATCGACGTCACGCTGGATCTCGGATCGCTTCGCCCCGGCGGGCCAACGCGGGATCTCGTCGTGGGGGAGGAACGAGCAGAAGACCCGACCGTGAGCAGAGTCCCACGGCGGGAGGCGCACACCGTTCTGCACGATCACACGCACTACTCGATCCGAATTGTCGTCGACCCGGAGCACCACCGGTGCGGTGCCGTCCCACACCGTGAGCACCGCCGTTTCGTTGGTGGATCGGACGAGCTCCTCCATGTACGGACCGACGATCCGGACCATCGGGTGACCGGCGGCGGCTGCCGCCGCCAGCATCAGGACTCGCGAACCGAGGCTGTAGCTCGACACAGCAGGATCGAACCGCAGCAGATCAAGGTCGCGAAGCACCGAGACATAGCGGTGCGCAGTTGCGCGAGTGAGGCCCGACCGTGCCGTGATCTCCTGCAGCGACAGGTGCGGACGACTCACGCGGAAGTACCCCAGGATCTCCGTCGCTCGCTCGAGCGATTGGATGCGCGAACCGCGACCGGCGGTCGTCAGCCGTGAAGCCATGAAGTGTTCCTCTCTCGTGTCGATTTGCGGACTGAGCGGTCAACCACGGTCATCCTCGGCGTACTCGTAGCTCACGATCGCACGTTCCGCGACGATCGGTCGGAAGCGTTCTCTTACGAAGGACTCGTGAGCATCGCTGCGAAGATAGTTCTCCAAGCGCTGCTCGTCGTCGAACTCGATCACGAATCCATTCGTGAAGCGGTCGTCCCGACTCGATTGGTTCACCCCCATCGTCCAACGTTGCATGTCAGGGAAACGCTGCGGAAAGCCGCTCAACTCCTGCAACAGCCCGGCATGCTGCTCGGGCGTCGAGTCCTCGGTGAAACGGAACAGGACGATGTGCTTGATCACGGTGAACTCCTCATTGGTTGGGTGGAATCAGACATCAGCCACGCGACCTGGAAATGAGGGATCGGGTCCGGGCAGGTATCGCCGGCGAGCCGACGGGCCTGGACGGCCGGTCGCCGAGACCACGCGGCGACCGGCCGATGCGCCGTCGTGACAGATCTGCTCGAGGTCGCAACGTAGCAACTGCCCCTCGTGCACGATGACTTCACCCGCGACCAGAACAGTCCGGACATCGCCGGCGGCTGCGACGTGCACGACATCGGACAGGCGATCGTGTC
>JBGTIA010000167.1:0-3417 GCA_041745835.1 Ilumatobacteraceae bacterium
GGCCGGCCGATCGCCTCGAGGCCATCTCGTCGTCGTCTGGGGCCCGCAGCACCTGCGTATCGCCGAACCGAACGCCGCTCGCGGCAGCGGGCACTGCGGTCATGTCCGGTATGGGCCTCGCGGCTTCGGTTGCGACCATCGACCGCGTCACCCCGTCCGACTCCTCGAGTGCCTCGGCCATCTCGACGGCGTCGGCGTACCTCTCGGCTGGATCCCTCTCGAGCGACCGCGCCACCACGTCGGCGATCGTCGCCGGGGTGTCGGGTCGGAGGTCGAGCACATCCGGGGCGGGTCGGGACTGCTGCTCGAGCGCGGTCGCCACCAGCGAGTCGGTGGCGAAGGGCGTCCGACCGGTGAGCATCTCGTAGAGGAGGATTCCCATCGCGTACACGTCGGTGCCAGGTGTGACCTCGGCGCCCGTCGCCTGTTCGGGCGCCAGGTACCGGGGCGTACCCATCACGATGCCGGTGGCCGTGACCGACTCGTCGAGGTCGTCGAAGCGCCTGGCGATGCCGAAATCGGCGAGCTTCACCCGCCCGTCGTGGCCGAGCAACACGTTGGCTGGCTTCACGTCACGGTGCACGATCCCTGCGGCGTGTGCCGACGAGAGCGCGCCGAGCAGCGGGCGAGCGATCCTCACGACCTCGTCGACCGGGAGTGGGCCCGACCGGGCGAGGTGCTGTGCCAGCGACTCGCCGTCGATCAACTCCATCACGATGAAGAGGTCGCCGGCGTCCTCCCCGGCGTCGAACACGGTGACTGCGTTCGGATGTGTGAAGGCGGCGGAGGTACGTCCCTCGCGCAGGAACCGATCTCTGCCTGCCGGGTCCGCGGTCGCCACCACCCGGGCATCGAGGAGCTTGACGGCCACCTGCCGGTTCAGCAGTTCGTCGTGGGCCGTGTGCACCCGCGAGGTTCCTCCTGACCCGATCTCGTCGCCGAGCACGTAGCGGTCGGCCAGTCGACGCGTCATTGGCGGACCGTACCCAGGCGTTCCGATGTTCTCACCTGATCGACCGGCGCCTCGTCGTCGGTCGTTGTTCATTCACCGTTGAACTTCGCGTCGCCAGCCGTTGAAATGGGCACACGAACATGGCGAGTGAAATGGGCACACGAACATGGCGAGCAACCCCACGGACCCGCGCCAACCAGTGACGAGGAGAACGACGATGGCCATCGTGACCGAATACGCGCCAGGCATCCCGAGCTGGGTCGATCTGGCGACCCCCGACCCCGTGGCCGCTCAGGCCTTCTACGGTGCGCTGTTCGACTGGGAGTACGTCGACGAGCCGACCGATCAACCAGGCGTCTCGTACACCATGGCGAACCGCAATGGTCGGGCGGCGGCCGGGATGATGCAGCTGTCGCCGCAGATGGCCGAATCGGGCATGCCGCCCGTCTGGACCACCTACGTGTCCGTTGCCGACCTCGATCAGTCGGTGGCTCTGGTCGGACCGGCGGGGGGCACGGTCCTGCAACCGCCGATGCCGGTCATGGACGCCGGGCGAATGGCGGTGATCGCCGATCCGTCGGGTGCCGTGTTCGCACTCTGGGAGGCCGCGGCCCACATCGGTGCCGAGGTCGTCAACGAGTCAGGCGCGCTCGTGTGGAACGAGCTCACCACGCCCGAGCCGGCAGCGGTGCTCCCGTTCTACGAGGCCGTCCTCGGCTGGACCACCGAGGTGACGCCGATGCCGGACGCCGAGTACTTCGTCTTCCACGTGGCGGGCGGCAACGAGCAGGGGATCGCAGGTGCGATGGCGCCGCCGATGCCAGGGATGCCGGCGTTCTGGAGCGTGTACTTCCAGGTCGACGACGTCGAGGCAACGGTGGCGAAGGCGTCCGAACTCGGCGCTCAGGTGCTGATGGAACCGACCGAGATGGAGATGGTGGGCACGCTCGCGGTCCTCACCGATCCCCAGGGAGCCGTGTTCTCGCTGATGGCGCCCGGATCCTGATCGTCGGGCAGGCCCGATCGCACCAGGAGCGCAGAAGGCGCTGCGCCGGTGCTCGTCAGCGAGAGCAGGCGACGCAGGTCTCGACGTCGGGGATCGCCTCGAGGCGCTCGGGCGAGATCGTGTCGCCGCACTTCGTGCACGTGCCGTACTCGCCGGCGTCGAGGCGATCGACGGCCTTGGCCGCAGTGCGAGCCACGGCGCGCGCTTCCTCGAGCATCTGACGAGCTGCGTCGCGATCCTCCTGGATGGTGTCGCTGTCGGCGAGGAGCGACTCGTACTCGGCCTCGAGCTCGTCGGCCTGCCGCTTGGCACGCTGGGCCTCGACCCGCAGCGGATGGTCGTCGGACGATCCGGGGGCGGAGGTGTCTGGGGTTGGAGAAGTGGTCATGTGAACCTCGGGTCGGGTCGCCGATCGGACTCCCGGTGTCGAGGCCGGGCCGGTTGTGCGGTTGTGCGATCGTGCGAGCGAACCGGAGACCATATCGACCTGCGTCACGGTTCGGTCACTCTCGCCGTCCCGTCGGTCGAGAGTCCCGATGCTGCCCTCAGTCGGGCTCGATCACGTAGCGGGCGCCGGCGCCTCGTTCGCCGGCCTCGTCGTTCGGGTTGAGCAGCGCGCAGGTGCGCAGCGACAGGCATCCGCACCCGATGCACCCCGTCAGGCGATCCCGGAGGCGCACCAGGAGGTCGATCTGCTCGTCGAGCCGTGGCGTCCACGATCTGGCGAGGCGTTCCCAGTCGCGCTGCGTGGGCGTGCGCTGGTCGGGGAGTGAGGCGAGCGCGGAGCGGATGTCGTCGAGCGAGAGGCCGACTTGTTGGGCGAGTCGGATGAACGACACCCGTCGGAGGATGTCGGCGCGGTATCGGCGGTGGCCGCTGGTTGCTCGGACGGCGTGGGTCAGCCCCTCGCTCTCGTAGTACCGCAACGCAGATGCAGCGACGCCGGTCCGCTCGCTCACGGCGCCGATGCTCATCAGGTCCACAGCCGACCTCCCGTTGGTTGCGCGCTCCCTCGACCTCGAGTGAGCTTCCAGTATGGCGGGCCGACCGCGTCCATCGCTCAGCGTCACTTTGCGTGAGCGATTCCGTTGTCGACGGCGTGATCGCTCGCGGAAATTCGATGGAGGTCCGGAACACTGCCGGTCATCGGGCGTCGTCCGGTCGCGTAGGGTCGGGTCCCTGACGGGGATGGCGCATGCTGACCCCCGAGATTGGGGTGACCAGATGAGGAATCGCTGGACCAAGTCCGCACTCGCGATGTCGGTGGCGATCGCTGTGGTCGTGACGGGGGTGGTGGTGACGGGGGCCGCCGGCCCGAACGAGGCGCCACCGAAGATCGCGTTCGTGGCCCGTGGTGACGGCTCGAACTTCGCCGACGCATTGGCCGTCGGTTCGGTGGCCGGGCAGCTCGGAGCGCCGGTGTTCACGACCAACGTCAGCTCGCTGCCCGCAGAGACCG
>JBGTIA010000168.1:0-1972 GCA_041745835.1 Ilumatobacteraceae bacterium
GTTCGCCGGCGCTGCCAGCTTCGGGCCGACCCGCAAGGTGTTGGGCAAGGTGATCCCGAAGCCGGGCTCCGGCCCGAGCAAGGCCAAGCAACAGGCCGGGTTCTTCGACCTGCGCTTCGTGGGGCGCACGGCGAGCGGACACGAGATCCGCACCAAGGTGACCGGCGACGCCGATCCTGGATACGGCTCGACGGCCAAGATGCTCGGCGAGGCGGCCGTCGCCTTCCTCGATCTCGACCCTGCGCAGGTGGGCGGCGGCTTCTGGACACCGGCGAGCGCATTCGGCGACGCCCTGGTCGAACGTCTCGAAACCCACGCTGGCGTCCGCTTCGACGTCGTGTGACGTCGACGCCGGTTCGGAGCTGAACGTCCTGGCCGTACCGGGCTCCGCTAGGTTCAGGTCATGGCGCTGCCCAAGGTCTGTGGGATCGAGACCGAGTACGGCATCGTCGTGCGCGGCGGCGACAACAATCCGGTGTCGGCCTCGTCGATGTTGATCAACGCGTACGTCGCCGCTACCGCTCGCGAGCGCGGGCGTATCGGTTGGGACTTCGAGGACGAGCAGCCTGCCAACGATGCCCGTGGATTCGAACTCGACGCCTCGTTGGCGCCCGAGGTCGAGACCATGCTCGTCAACGCCGTGCTCACCAACGGCGCGCGGTATTACGTCGACCATGCACATCCCGAGATCTCCACGCCCGAGGTCACGACCGCCCGCGAGGCACTCGTGTGGGATCGCGCCGCCGAGGAGATCGTGCGGGCGTCGATGGAGCACGTTCGTTCGATGCTGCCCGACGGCGGCGAGATCATCGTGCACAAGAACAATTCGGACGGCAAGGGCAACAGCTACGGCTGCCACGAGAACTACCTGCTCTCCCGCGACACGCCGTTCGGGCGCATGGCCAGCCAGATCACCCCGCACTTCGTCACTCGCCAGGTGTTCTGCGGCGCCGGCAAGGTCGGCTGCGAGCTGGCCGGCCGTCCTGCGGACCACGTGCCCTACCAGCTGAGCCAGCGGGCCGACTTCTTCGAAGAGGAGATCGGGCTCGAGACCACCTTGAAACGGCCGATCGTCAACACCCGCGACGAGCCGCACGCCGACGCTCAGAAGTACCGGCGCCTGCACGTCATCGTCGGCGACGCGAACATGAGCGAGGTCGCCACGTATCTGAAGATCGGCACGACGGCGATCGTGCTGGCGATGATCGAGGACGACGAATTGGGCGACGAGTGGCTGCTCGGTAACCCGGTCGCTGCGATCCGCCAGATCAGCCACGATCCGACGCTTCGGCAGACAATCATGCTGCGCGACGGCAATCGTGCCACCGCCCTGGAGGTGCAGTGGGGCTTGCTCGAGCGGGCTCGCAAGTACGAGCAGTCGCATGGCCTCGACTGCGTCGGCGAAGGAATCGGCGCCGACGTGCTCGCCAAGTGGGAGACGGTGCTGACGGGGCTGGAATCCGATCCGGCGTCGGTTGCCAACTGGGTCGACTGGGTCGCCAAGCGACGTTTGGTCGACGGCTACGCCGCCCGCCACGGCATCGAGGCCGGTTCGCCGAAGCTGAAGGCGATCGACCTGCAGTACCACGACCTCCGTCTCGAACGGTGCCTGGCGCTGCGCGCCGGGCTCGACACGATGGTCAGCGCTGCGGAGGTCGCCGACGCGATGACCCAGCCTCCGACCACGACTCGGGCGTACTTCCGCGGCCGCTGCCTGCAGAAGTACCCCGACGACGTCGTTGCCGCCAACTGGGACTCTCTGGTGTTCGACATCGGTCGCGACCCGTTGCGGAGGGTGCCCATGATGGAACCGCTACGCGGGACCGCCGAACACGTTGGTACCTTGATCGACCAGAGCGAGACGGCACGAGAACTCCTCGATCGTCTCGGCCAGTGATCGAACACGATTCATCCGACTCACCGAAGGGAAGCACACGCTGATGGCAGAACGCACCCAGAAGTCGAAGGGCAC
>JBGTIA010000169.1:0-1779 GCA_041745835.1 Ilumatobacteraceae bacterium
CCGTCGTCGATGAGACGGCCGACGCCAGCCGAGCCATGCCCAGCTTGGGAACCGAACGCGAGACCTGCAGCGCCTTCATCGGCGCGCCCCCACCCCGAAGCGTTGGCGGCGTTGGCGCTCGGACAGCAGGGGTCCGATCGGTAGGCGAGGGCGTGGGCCGCCGGGCGCCTTGCTCCAGTGCTCGACGAGCCAGCCGCGCTTGCGGGCGATCGCTGCGAGGCGGGTCTCCGGGTTGACGGCGACGGGGAACCCGACGGCCTCGAACAGCGGCAGGTCCGACGACGAGTCGGCGTAGGCGACGCATTCGTCGAGGTCGAACCCTTCTGCCTCGCAGTAGTCGGCGAGCACCTGCGCTCGCGCCTCGCCGGTCGGCGGCACCGTGTGCATCTCTCCGGAGTACGTGTTGTCGGGGCGGATCGACATCTCGGCGGCGACGATCTCGTCGAAGAGGGGTCGGAGTCCCTCGACGTTGAAGCTGAGTGCGCCGGTGATCAGGATCGTCCGGTGGCCGAGCGCCCGGTGCTGGCGCACGCGCCGCATGCCTTCGGGGAACGACTTGGTCATGATGATCTGGCCGAACATCTCTCGGGCGTCCTGTTCGATCTGTTCGACCGGGGCGCCCTCGTAGCGTCGGTAGAAGTACCGCAGGAAGTCGCTGCGATCGGCACGGTCCAGCTTCAGCAGACCAGGCCCCTCGACCAGGGTGCGCAGTACGTAGCGGATCCGCTCCGGCGTGTCGAGGCGTCGGGTGGCGAGCCACGAGTAGCTCTCGACGACGTTCGACGAGATCAGGGTGTTCTCGAGGTCGAATGCCACGACCTGGCGCTTCGGGTCGAGCACCTGCTTGCGCAGGCGACCCATCCGGTCGGTCGACGGAGAGGGACCGGGCGTGGTCTTGACCCGTGCGTGTTGCACGATCGAGGGAAGGTGGATCTGGGTGATGTACGTCGGCCAGTCGACCGATCGCGGGTCGAAGTTGAAGGTCGCCCGGTCGTCGTCGCCGAGTTCGCCCCAGGTGAGCATCAGGTTGTCGACCTGGTAGATCGCCTCGCACTCGGTGTAGAGCCCGTAGAGTTCGACAAAGGTGAGCGCACGTTCGACCTCGGTGCGCTTCGTCTCGATCTGCGCCGACCATTCGGCTTGACGGCCCCGTAACGGGAGGTTCTGGAGCACCTTCTCGCTGGCGGTGAGGATCGTCTTGGCGCGGTTGAGTTGGCCTTGTACACGTCCGCGGCCGGGGAACCGGAACTCAGGCACCACGATCGGCTGGCCCTTGGTGTCGTAGAGCGGATGGTCCAGGAACCAACCGCTCACGTTGTCGACCAGCACGCGGTACTTCAACGGGTTGATGCCACCCGAGGCCACCTGCGTGATCTCGGGAGCGCGCTCGGGGCCGAGTGCGGCTACGGCGATGATCGCCGCGACCACGATGTCGACCGGGATGACGTCGACCGTGCCCTCGGGCACGCCGGGGAACTCGTCGAGCAGCCCACGGGCGTAGGCGATGAGCACTGGCTCGGCCATCCGGAACCCGCGGATCCAGCCGGGCTTCGGCTCGGCGAGCGCGGACTCGATGATCGACGGACGCACGATCGACACCGGCACCGGACCCTTGACATCGGTGAGGGCCTGCTCGCCCAACGCCTTGGTGAAGGCGTAGGCGTCGGGCCAGCCGACGCTCGCGGCGCGGGCCCGCCCGGCCTCGACGAGCTGGTCTTTCACCCACTTCTCGCGCAGCTGCTCGGTCTTCGAGGCGAGCGCCGGAGCGCCGGCGGCGCC